>JBAXKX010000151.1:0-7117 GCA_037135115.1 Rhodospirillaceae bacterium | reverse complement strand
CCGGGTAACTTGTCGAGCTTCGCTCGCCGGGTAACTTGTCGAGCTTCGCTCGCCGAATAACTAAATGACATGCTCCCCTTGCCGATAACGTCAAGATGAACGACAATCATAAATCTTTTCCAGCCCACGGCGCTTTTGATGCCGAACCCGATTTGTCTTACCCTCCTTGATGTCGTCGCCACCGAGCGCTTGGGTGCTAAGTTGGCTGCAGTCCTCCGCATGGGTGACGTGGTGGCGCTGTCCGGCGATCTTGGTGCCGGCAAGTCGGTGCTGGCCCGTGCCATAATAAGGGCCCTGACCGGAAATGACGAGGAGGAGGTCCCTAGCCCGACCTTTACCCTGGTTCAGTGCTACGACTCGCCCGCCGGCATGGTTTGGCATTACGACCTTTATCGGCTGTCCGCCGCCGACGAGGTGGTGGAGCTGGGCTGGGAGGAGGCCGGCGCCACCGGTATCGTGTTGGTTGAATGGCCGGAGCGGCTTGGCGGCTTGTTGCCGGCCGAACACCTGGAGGTGAGTTTGACCCAGGCCCCCGTTGAAGCTGATGCCGATGCCGATGCCAGATGCGCCTGTCTGATTGGGCATGTTGGATGGGCGGGACGTCTTGCCGCCCTCTCCTTGGGTAACTTGTGATGACAATTCAGAAATCTTGCGACAACCCCGCCGTGCTGCGCTGTTTTCTCGCCGCCCATGGCCTAGGTACGGCCGTATGCCAGCCGCTAAGTGGCGACGCCTCGACGAGGCGTTATCAGCGACTCCACTGTCCGGGGCGGGACCCGTTGATCCTGATGCAGGCGCCCAACCCTGAAACCGAACTTGATCCGTTCATCACGGTCGCCGCCATGCTGTGGCCGTTGGGCCTGTCGGTGCCGAAAATTCTGGCCGCCGACCGTGCGGCCGGGCTGATGCTGATGGAAGATTTCGGTGATCAAACTTACGCTGCGGTTCTTGACGCTGGGGCCGATCCCTGGCCGCTTTATCGGGTGGCTACAGACGTTCTGATCACCCTTCATCGCGGCTTTAGGCCGGGTCATACCGGTTTTAGGCCGGGGGGGCCGTCAGTTTACAACGCCGGGCGCTTCATCGAACAGGTCTTGCTTTTCCCGGACATGCTGTTTCCGGGCGACACGAGCAGGCGCGCCGAGTTCGAGGAAGCGTGGCGAGTGGTGATACCAGCGGCGCTGGCCGGCCCGGATTCACTGTTGCTGCGCGACTATCATGCTGGCAATCTGATGTTATTACCTGGGCAGTCGGGCGTGCGGGCTTGCGGTCTGTTGGACTTTCAGGATGCGGGGGACGGACCCGCCGCCTATGATCTGGTGTCGTTGGTCGAGGATGCCCGCCGCGACCTTGATGGCGGCTTGGTTGCGGCCCTGTTCGAGTACTATCTTTCGGCGTTTCCCAACCTTGACCGTGCTGTTTTTGCTCGTGCCTGCATCGTTCTTGCTGCCATCCGGCACACTAGGGTTATCGCCGTGTTCTTGCGCCTAGCCGGTAACGGCAAACCCGGTTATCTCCAGCACTTGCCGCGAATATGGCGCTATCTGGAACGTCACCTAGCCCGGCCCGAGCTGGCCCCGGTCGCTGCGTGGTTTGAACGCTACCTGCCGCCATCGCAACGCCGCTGCTTATACCAACGGCCCTAGACGAAGACTCGTGACGTTGGTATTAGGCGGCGACTGCCGCCGTGCGCCACATGGCGCGAAGGCAAGCCCGCAGGATGCGGGCGCCCGCCGTTTGAGGGGGGCTTTGATGTGTCAACATCAATGGCCATTGATATTAGTTAATACGGAGACGAAATGATATCCGATAATGGTGCGTCATTGACGAGAGCGATGGTGCTGGCCGCAGGTCTTGGCTTGCGTATGCGCCCCCTGACCCTAACTAGGCCCAAGCCGTTGCTGACCGTTGCCGGTCGCACCCTGCTTGACCATGCTATCGACCGCCTTGTCGGTGCCGGTATCAAGACTGCGGTGGTAAATAGTCATTATCTTGGCGAAATGATTGCCGAGGGCCTTAGCAATCGTTGCGACATCGAGATTATTGTTTCGCCTGAGCAAGAATTGCTGGATACCGGCGGCGGCATTCGGCAAGCGCTATGTCATTTCGATGCACAGCCATTTATCGTGGCCAATGCTGATATTCTTTGGCTCGACGGCAAGGGGTCGGCGGTGCGGCGATTAATTGCCGCCTGGGATTCCGCGCGGATGGACGCGCTGCTGCTGATGGTCCCGATTGATGCCGCCCATGGTTACTATGGCAAGGGCGACTTCAGCATCGACGGCGCAGGGCGGCTAGTGCGCCGGCCCGGAAATGGTGTTGCGCCGCTTGTCTTCGCCGGTGTTCATATCACCACCCCTGCCTTGTTCGCCGAGACTCCGAGCGGCCCCTTTTCGACCAATCTGGTATGGGACCGGGCGCTTGCCCGTGGTCGTCTTTATGGCTTGATCCATGATGGAGAGTGGTTTCATGTCGGGACGCCGGAGGCGCTCGACAACACCAATGCCATAATCCTACGCTCAATAATACTATTAATCCGGGATGATCAGTAATGGGCAATGTCTTTACGATCCCCGCCGGATTTTCGTTCGTTGACATGCTCGCACTTGGCATTACTAATCGTTATGGAAGCGATCCTATTTCTCTGGCTGGCGTGACGATTTTGTTGCCAACTAGGCGGGCCTGCCGGTCGTTACGTGATGCTTTTTTGCGGCTGTCGTCGGGGCGGCCGATGCTGCTGCCGAACCTCTCCCCGCTTGGTGACATCGACGCCGAGGGATTGAGCATGGCGCTTGAGGAAGTCACTGCACTGGCTGGCTGCCTCGACCTGCCGCCGGCGCTTAGTGATCTGCGTCGGCGATTGTTGCTTACTCGTGTCGTTTTGAGTGCCCAAGGACTTGCCGCTACCGCGCCCCAGGCGGTTAGGCTCGCCGCTGACCTTACCCGGCTGATCGATCAGGTTGAAACTGAGCAACTCAGTTTCGAGCGCCTTGGCGGCCTCGTGCCGGCGGATTACGCCGGGCACTGGCAGGCAACCCTGTCCTTCCTGACCATTGTCACCGAGCGCTGGCCGGATATCCTAGCTGAGGAGGGGGCCTGCGACGCTGCTAGCCGGCGCAATCTGGTACTGGTGGCCAAGGCTGCCGCTTGGCGCGCCCTGCCGCCCAACGGGCCGGTGATTGCCGCCGGGTCTACCGGCTCGATCCCGGCCAGCGGTGAACTGCTTCGTGTTGTCGCGGGATTGGCTAATGGTGCGCTGGTACTGCCCGGTCTTGATGAAACCACTGATGGGGTAGGCTGGCGGGAGATCGGCAACGACGAGGCCCACCCGCAACACACTTTGTTTCAGTTGCTGGAGCGCCTGGGGATGGAGCGGTCCGAAGTCCGGCCCTGGTGTCCCGGTGTCAAGCCACCGCGACCGCATCGAGTCCGCTTGCTCACCGAGTCGCTGCGACCGGCCGTCACTACCGAGGCATGGCGCGAGCTTAGCGGTATCGACGAAACCGCGCTGGAAGGCTTGACCCGGATCGACTGCCCGACCGCGCAGGAGGAGGCGGAGGTGGTGGCGCTGCTGCTGCGTCATGCCCTTGAAATCCCGGAACGGACGGCGGCCCTGGTTACGCCTGACCGCAGCTTGGCCCGCCGGGTGACTACAGCATTAACCCGGTGGGGAATATTGGTCGATGATTCTGGCGGCCAGCCCCTGACCGATACCGCCGTCGGTAGTTATCTCCGCCTGGCTGCTTCCGCCCTGGTCGAGCGGTTCGAGCCGGTGGCGTTGTTGGCCCTGCTCAAGCATCCTCTGGCCACCCTTGGCGAGGCTCCTGCCCGCTGCCGCGCCTTTGCTCGCGGACTTGAACGGGCGGCGCTGCGGGGACCTCGCCCAGCAGGTGGCATCGCCGGATTGCTCGCCGCCATTAATGCCGCCGGGGCCGCAGCCTTTGACAAGCCGGAGCGACGGGGCGCATTGCTCCTTATGGTCGAGCGGCTGGGTGCCATCGCTGAGCCCTTCCTGGCCCTGCTAGAACGGGGCGAGGCGCCCTTGGCCGATCTGATACGCGCCCACATCACCTTTGCCGAAGCCATGGCCGCGACACCCGAAGCTCACGGGGTGGGGCCTAACGGGGATGGGCCTAACAGGGAGGGGCAAGATAGCATTGCTCGCCTATGGCGGCATGATGATGGCGAGGAGGCGGCGTCGTTTATCAATGACCTGCTGCTTGCAGCTGTCGATTTCCCGGCAGTAGCTGTTAATGCCTATCCCGGCTTGGTTGAGTCGCTGATGTCCGGTCGGGTGGTGCGGCCCCGCTTTGGCCGTCATCCCCGGCTCAGCATCCTGGGGCCGCTCGAGGCAAGGCTGCAACACGTCGATCTGATGATTCTGGGTGGGCTGAACGAGGGGACATGGCCGGCCGAACCCGCCGCCGATCCTTGGATGTCGCGCCCTATGCGCCGTGCCTTCGGCCTGCCCGCGCCTGAACGTCAAGTTGGGCTTTCCGCTCACGACTTTGCTCAGGCGGCGGCGGCTCCAAGCGTTGTGCTGACCAGGGCCGAGCGGGTTGACGGTGCCCCCAGCGTGCCCTCGCGTTGGCTGTCGCGGCTGGACACCGTGCTGCGGGTGCTGGGACTTGACGGCCGTATTGACCAAGAGGCGATACAGTGGCTGGCTTGGGGCCGCAGCCTTGACGAGCCTGCAGCGGTTTGCCCAGTTGCCCCGCCCGAGCCGCGCCCGCCGGTGGCCGCAAGGCCGCGCAAGCTTGCGGTCACCGATATTGAGACTTGGATGCGCGATCCCTATGCTATCTACGCTCGTCATATCCTTAAGTTGCGGCCGCTCTTGCCGATGGCCGCCGATCCCGGCGCCTCCGAGCGCGGGCAATTCATCCATCAGGCGCTTGACAACTTCGTTAGGGCCGTCCCTGATACCTTACCCGCCGATGCTCTGGAACACATGCTTGGCTTTGGACGGGCAGCATTTGGCGACATGCTGGCCCGGCCGGAGGTTTGGGCATTCTGGTGGCCGCGCTTTGAGCGTATTGCTCGCTGGTTCATTGACCTGGAGGGAGAGCGTCGCCCCAACATTCGCTCCTTGGCGACTGAGGTTAGCGGAAAAATGCAAATTGACGGCCTTGCCGGGCCGTTCATGCTGACCGCTAAGGCCGATCGTCTTGACCGTCTCCCTTGCGGTGGGCTAGCGATCATCGACTACAAAACCGGGGTGGTGCCGCAGACTGCCGACATTGTTCGCGGCTTGGCGCCGCAACTGCCGCTCGAAGCGGCGATGGTCAAAGTCGGCGGTTTTGGCAAGAACGTAACGGGGCCGGTAAAGGAACTGGTTTACTGGCGTCTTGGTGGCGGCGATCCCGCTGGCGAGGAAAAGCTGGTGCGTGGCGATCCGGTCACCCTGGCCGAACAAGCCCATGGTGGACTCGTGGCGCTGATTTCGGCCTTTGACGACCAGGCCACCCCCTATCGCTCCCGACCTCGTCCCCAGCACGCCCCACGCTTTGATGACTATGCCCACCTTGCCCGAGTTCAGGAATGGTCGGCCGGTGGTGGGGAGTAGACCTTTGCCGCATCCAGACAAAAGGAGATCATGAAATGAACCGTATACCCCCATTAATTGCGCTGCTGCTAGCCATCGCCGGAACAAGCCCGGTCAACGCCCAAGAAGCGCATAAGTTCCTGCACAACACCAACCCCTCCAACGCGCTGTTCGATTGCGCACAAAAGACCATCGGGCAAATGGCTTGTCAGGCCGGGAATCGCTGCAAATGCATCTATGACGCCTTTGGCAGCAGCATGAAGGGTCTGCCGCCCGGCTACCATTGGGACTGTGGCCTGGAACAGGGCACCTGCATGAGCGATGTGCCCGCCACCACCTCGGGGAATTACGGCACCGCCGCGCCCGCTTTGCCGCCTCCGCAGTTGGTCGTGCCATTTGCTCCGCCAAGATAACTAGGCCGGATAAAACCTACCTGGATAACCAAGGCAAAGCTCAGGGCGGTTGGTCCGCACGTTGACAGGCGACCGCCGAAAGCCGGCTGGCGACCGGCCAGAGCAGGGCACCGTATCCGGCGATCCAGGACAGGGCCAGGGTCAGCGTTGCCCCCGGCACGCCGTAGCTCCAGCACATGACCACGTTGAGCGGGACTAGCCCGATTGCCTGGACCATGGTGATGCGGAAATTATACCAATAGAGTTCAAGTGCGAGCACGATCGGCCGCACCCAGAACAGTGCGGTAACGACGCCGCTAGCCACCATCAGGGTTTGGAAAGGCAGCACGCTAGGTTCATAGGCGGCACCAAACACCAACATGATGGCCGGATGGGCAACCGCCATCACGATCAGGGTTCCCGCCGAGATCAGCGGCAGCCAAGTCCGCACCAGCAGCATAACCCGGCGCCGAACTTCGGTGAGATCGCGCCTGACCACCAGCTCACTGAAATCCTGATAGATTACCTGGGCTAGCATCTCGCCCACCCGCATCAGGGTTGCAGCTAGGCTTTTGCTCAGCCGGTACCAGCCGACTTCTTCGGCCGAACGAAAGAAGCCAAGGATCAGGGTATCGGCTTCCTTAATCAACGAGGAACAAATGCTGGAAAAGAATGTCGCGCCCATGAAGCCCCAAAACGGCGCGATGTCGCGGTATCGCCGCATGACACCGGATCGCGCCATGGCGCTGGCACGAACGCCGTAGCCATCGGCCATTGCCCGGAACAAACAGACCCCGGTAATTAGCGATTGCCCCGCTCCTGCGGCCAACATCAGCCATGCCGCACTGTTCAGGGACAGCGCATCAGCCAGCAGCAGCGCCCCCAGTCCTCCCACCCGCAGCAAGGGAAACACCGTGTTGAGCATCGCAATGGTGCCGTAACGGCCAAGATCGCGAGCGACACTGAACCAGACTTGATCGAAGAGGGCACAAAACTGGCCAAGCCCAATCAGCATATAGAGCGGTGTTGCCGCAATTCCACCGGGCAGCGTCCCCGCCAGCCATGGCACCGAGCCAGCGATTACCAACACCGCGAGGGCGCGGGTCACGGCGTCGGTGGCCAGCGCCGAGCCCAGCAGCAATTCGATTAAGCCTAGGTCTCGTCTTTCGCGAAACTCTAC
>JBAXKX010000150.1:0-7132 GCA_037135115.1 Rhodospirillaceae bacterium | reverse complement strand
GTGGGGAAGAGAGTACTGAGCTGGCCTAAAGTCTTGCATGCGTCGTCGCGTTGTTTAAGCGAGGACAGGGACATGCCGAGCTTAAGCAGTATATCTGGAGCCTTGGGGCTTTTCGGGTAGCGTTGGAAACCTTCGGCAAAAGCTACGGCAGCTTCGGCGTACTTACCGCGGACATAAAAAGTTTCTCCGAGCCAGTACTGGGCATTACCGGACAGTAAGCTTTCTCGGTGCTGGGTGACGAATTTACTAAGAGCCTTCTCCGCCTGATCATAATCTGCCTTGCGCAACAGGCCGAACGCCTCATCATATTCTTCTTGGATATTGTTGGCAACGCTACCCAAACCAGGACCGGACGTAGCCGTGGTCGCAACCGTTGCAGCCGCCTGCTTGGATGTGGGCGTCGCTGGGGGCGTCGCTGCGGTGGCCCTGCTTGGTGTCGGCTGGCCAGCCACCGGCTGACTGGACGGAGTAGTCCGGGACTGCGGGCTGGTTTCGGCACCGGCCCGCAACTCGAGTTGGGAAAACCGGAAGTCAGCATCGGAGGATACTTTATCCAGCCGATCACGCAACTGGCTTACACCGAAAACAGCTTCCTCGTACTTGCCGACCATCTCCTGGACCATGCGTTCCAACTGTGACAGCCTGATTTCAAAATCGGGCGCCTGGGTCGGGGAGATCGACCCGCCCATTCCGCCGCCAGCCCCAAGGCCGCCAACACGAGCAAGCTGACGCTGCATCGTTTGGATTTCGCCTTCAAGACGGCTGAGTCGATTGGCAACTTCCGTCTGATCGGCGTACTGGGCGTTCGCCGAAGCGATCCACAGCGGAGCGGTACACAGCATAGTGCCCAACGCGAGCGCGGGAACGGTGAAAACCAGATGTGAAAAGGACCTCGGCATGGTCTTTCAGCCCCATGAGGTTGCACACTTTAAATAATCACATTTCCCAGGCAAGGCTCTGCGCGATGTGCAAAGCCTTGCCGGGTTAGGTTTGCATGTCAGGCGAGTTGTTGCCCTAGTTGACGATGGTAACGCCACGGCGGTTCTGCGACCAAGTTTCATCGCCATCGCCGACCATGGCGGGCCGCTCCTTGCCATAGCTGATGATAGCAACCCGATCAGGGCTGACACCCAGCGCGGTCAGATAGTTGCGAACTTCGGTGGCACGGCGATTGCCCAAGGCGAGGTTGTACTCACGGGTTCCGCGCTCATCGCAATGACCCTCAATGGTAACCATGACCTGACCATACTGCTTGAGCCACGAAGATTGGCGCTTGAGGGTGTCGCGTGCATCGGGAGTCAATTCTACCCGGTCATACTGAAAGAATACGCGATCCCCGGTTCCTCTGCCATTAAGTGATGCCAGCTCCTCCTGACTGCCTGGACGCATCGACCCAGTGCCGCTATGCGAAGACAAACCGGTATTGCCGGTCCCGGATCCGGTGACGTCGCTGCGAGTGGCTGTCGTGTCGGAGCAAGCCGCGATCAGAACAACGGCGGCGACTAGACTCAATAGCTTCGAATGCATTTATGACCCCCTGGAACTATGCGAAGTAAAACACGACCGTAAATTCGAGTGGCGCGGCACAGGATTTTCGGTCCGGTCAGAGCAAGGCACCAACATCCGGCCAAGGGGAAGTGGTACCAAGACTGTTTGGCAACAATATACAGGTCCCGCCTAGGGAAGCAAGGGCGACCATGCCGGGTCCGAGGCATCAACCGGAGTTAATACCCGCCGTTCGTTGCCACCGGTGAGGTTGATCGTGAACATTCGCGCCACTCGACCGCGACCATCGGCGGAACGCTGCTCACGAAAGAACATCAACACTCGGCCGTTTGGTGCCCAGGTCGGCCCTTCGACGTGATGGGCATCAACCAAGGTGCGTTCGCCCGCGCCGTCCGGCCGCATGACTCCAATGGCGAAGCGTCCGCCCGACAACTTAGTATAGGCAATCAGGTCACCGCGCGGCGACCATACCGGGCTGGCATATCTGCCCTGGCCATGACTGATCCGCTGCGGATTCGAACCATCGGCGTTCATGATGTATAGCTGTTGGGTACCGCCCCGGTCGGACTCAAAGGCGATGCGGTTGCCGTCGGGTGAAAAAGATGGCGAAGTGTCGATACCGACGCCATCGGTTAATTGAGTTTGACGCCTAGTGCGCAGATCGAGGCTGTAGAGGTTGCTGCTGGCTCCGGTGGACAGGCTCATGATTACTCGATTGCCATCTGGTGAGAAGCGCGGCGCAAAGGTCATGCCTGGAAAGTCACCAAGCACCTCCTGGTGCCCGGTCTCGATATTAAATAGATAAACCCGGGGCTTGCGGCCAAAATATGAGAGGTAAGTGATCTCCTGGCTGGTCGGTGAAAAGCGCGGGGTCAGGACCAGTGTGTTGTCGTTGGTCAGAAACTTGTGATTCTCGCCGTCCTGGTCCATGATCGCCAGTCGTTTCTGACGGGATGTAGCCGGACCGCTTTCGGCGATATAGACGATGTGGGTGTCGAAATAGCCCGCCTCGCCAGTAATGCGCTGATAGACTGCATCGGCGACCTTGTGGGCTACACGCCGCCAGTTGTCTGGGGTGGTAAAGTAGGCGAGCCCGGTCATTTGCTGCTCGGCGAACACGTCCCACAAGCGGAATTCAACCCGGAGTCGGCCATCTGTTTCACGAGTCACCGCTCCGGTCACCAGCCCCTGGGCCTTCAGCAACCGCCAATCGGCAAAGCGCGGCGCGCCTTGGAGCGAGCCCACGTCCTGGATGAACGCGGCCGGATCAATGGGACGGAAAAGCCCCGAGCGCTCAAGATCTGCGGTGATCACTGCGGACAGGCCTTTTGCGACCTGATCCTCGGCTGCTCCGGCAGCCATGAAGCCGGTGACTGCGACCGGGATCGGCTCGACCACGCCGCGAGTAACCTCTATGTGCAATTCCGCCGCGCTGGCCGGAGCAGTTACCAACAAGAGGGCCAGCGCCACCATTGCGACCAGAGCAGGCCCGAACTTGGAAAATTTAATGTCGATCATGGTCAATACATGTCCTTTGGATCGAATGTGAAGCGGATGTTGCGCCAAGTGTCAAACCTTTCCGGCGGCAAGGCCAGAGGCTGGCAACGCGGATTGAGCACAGCCCGCAACGCAGCCTCGGCGGTAGCGCGATAAGGGGGATCATTGGCCATCCTGGGCTTGTGCTTTTCATCGATCTTCGCCGAGATGACCCGGCGATCAGGCCCAACCTCGATCAGGATATCTACAATATTATCCCCGGTCTTGATCTTGCCCGGATCGACATTCCAGCAATGGCCAATCTGGCTGACCAACGCATCGGTCTCGGGACCGGAAAGCCGGTCACCGAACGTGGGAGCGGTACTAGCACCAGTTACTCGACCATTTCCAGACGGTGCATCAGGCGACGGTTGAGGCTGCGGCGGTTGCTTTTTGGCAAGTCCAGCCACGCGGCTAAGCAGCGAGGCGAGCGGATCTGATTCGGGTTTCTTATCCGGGGGGGTGGGGGCCGGCTTCTGAACAACGGGCGGCTTAACTACTGGCGGCTGGGGCTTTGGCGGCTGGGGCTTTAGCGGCTGGGGCTTTAGCGGCGGCTTGACCGGGTCTGGCGTCTCGGCCTCAGGATCAGGATCAGGCGGCGGCGGAACTGGAGGTTGAGGCGGCAGCGGCTTGGACGGGGCCGGCTTTAGTTGAGCTGGGGCCGGTTGAGCTGGGGCCTGTTGAGCTGGGGCCTGTTGAGCTGAGGCCGGGGGGGGGGGGCTGGGTTCGCCAAGATTAGGACTTGCGAGCGGGCCGATATCGACCATGTCGATGGATACTGATGGTTGCAGGTCCAGCTTGGTGTCAAGAATCGGCACCACCAAAACCGCCAGCAGCAGCATGGATAGGTGGAGAACTACCGATACTATTATCCCGATGCCCATGGCGTCAGCGGCCGATTCTGGAAGATTTCGTAGTGGCGGCCTTGACCGGCTGGACCGTCGGCATTTCTGCGGCAAGGCCGATCTTACGGAAGCCAGCATTGCTAATGGCACCCAATACCTCAACAATGCGGCCGTAAGTGTTGGAACGATCGCCCCGAACCAAGATACGGGCGTCGGGGTTGGCACCGGTGACGGCGCTCAGCATCGCGACCATTCCGACCAGTTCGACCCGCGTTTCCTGAACATAAATGCTCCCATCGGGTTTCACCGAAACGTAAAGTGGCTCCTTGGCGGTTTCGAGCGGGGGCGCGTTAGTCTTTGGCAAGTCGACCGGGACACCCACGGTCAGCAACGGTGCCGTAACCATGAACACGATCAGCAGTACCAGCATCACGTCCACGAACGGGGTGACGTTGATTTCTGACATCGCCCGATAGGCCCGGCGACGGCTGCCTCGGCCGCTTCCGCGCCCCGCCATCTGTACGGCCATAGCCTCAGCCCCTTTCTTCGAGGTGGCGAGACAGAATCGCCGTGAACTCGACCGAAAAGGCGTCCAGCCTGTCGCCATAGCGGCCGATATCGGCTGCGAACTTGTTGTAGGCGACGGCGGCGGGAATAGCGGCAAGCAAGCCGAGAGCGGTAGCAAACAGCGCCTCGGCGATGCCTGGCGCCACCACCGCAAGACTGGTGTTGTTGGTGTTGGCAATGGCGGTGAAGCTATTCATGATCCCCCAAACCGTACCGAACAGCCCCAGGAACGGTGCCGTAGAGCCGACCGAAGCGAGGAAGGTCAGGTATTTCTCGACCACGGCCATCTCTCGACCGATGGTCAGCGCCATTACCCGCTCGACCCGCTGTTGCAGACTGGCCCTCATAGTCCCGGATGCGGTCAGGCCGCGGTCGGTGGCGTGGCGCCACTCGCGCATACCGGCAGCGAAGGTAGTTGACATAGGATCGGCAGGCCCCTTGCCGATGCGGTCGAACAGTGAGTCGAGCGAGCCGCCAGACCAGAAGCTTTCCTCAAAATCGGCGGCAGCGGCGTTCAGGCGGCGCAGGCGCAGGGCTTTTTCAAATATAATCGCCCAGCACCACACCGATGCCGCGATCAACATCATGATTACAATCTTGACCACAAAGTCAGCCGCCATAAACAGGCTCACGATCGACATGTCGTGGTGTTTTACCAAAGCGCCGCCGACTTGGGCCGCATCAATCATCGTTTGTTCCATGGTCCTCATTATCCGTTGCTTGACGCAGGCACTCCGCCATCCGATCCAGTAATCAATCCTAAAGAGCGGCGCACCTCCACCGGGATTCTCGACGGCCGGCCGGCAATGGTTATACAGGCCAGACGAACCAGTGCCTTAACCAGCGTGTCGCGGCCACGATGGATCGTTTGCTCGACGGTTATGGTGGCTCCACCGGTATCGACAATCCGGGTTCTCACCTCCAAGCCGTCGTCGAGCACAGCCGGCCGGAGGTAATCGATTTCGCAACGGCGTACCGCAAACAAGACGCCATGGTCTGCCGTCATCTGCGCATGGGGGATGCTCATGTGGCGCATCATTTCGGTACGGCCGCGCTCGAGAAAGTGCAGGTAGCGGGCGTAATAAACGACACTGCCAGCATCAGTATCCTCGTAATAAACCCGGACCAAGAAGCGGTGGGTGTCGCCGTCCATACGGCCGCACGCCTCAGACATGGCCGCTGCCCCCCCCTTCGCCGCAAGCCGACCGGGTGAGCAGGTCGGGCATGTCAAGCAAATCAAGCACCTCGGGCAAATCAAATAAGTCGGGCAAGTCTGGTTGGCGTGCCGGCACGGTCGGGGGGGCGAGCCCAAGATAACGAAAACCCTGGTCGGTCAGCATCCGTCCGCGCGGCGTGCGCTGGAGCAAACCCTGCTGGAGCAGGTAAGGCTCAATCACTTCCTCCAGCACGTCGCGCTGTTCCGATAGCGCCGCCGCCAGCGTTTCAACTCCGACCGGGCCACCGGCATAATTGCCAGCGATGCAACCAAGATAACGGCGGTCCATGGCGTCAAGCCCAGCCTTATCGACATCAAGCCGGGTTAGCGCCGCGTCGGCTATGATGGCATCCACACTTTGGACTTGGTGGAAGGCGGCAATGTCGCGAACCCGGCGCAGCAGACGACCGGCAACCCTTGGCGTACCGCGGGCACGCTTGGCAATTTCAGCGGCGCCGTCGGCGGTAATAATCAGGCCAAGGACGCTGGCAGCGCGGCGGACAATAAGTTCAAGCTCAACAGGTGTATAGAAATTCAACCGCAGCGGGATACCAAAGCGCTCACGTAACGGGCGGGTAATCAACCCTGAGCGTGTAGTGGCGGCGACCAAAGTAAACGGCGACAGGTCGATTCTGATTGAGCGCGCTGCCGGTCCCTCGCCGATAATAAGGTCAAGCTGGTAGTCCTCCATCGCCGGATAGAGAATTTCCTCAACCGCTGGTGGCAAACGGTGGATTTCGTCGATGAACAGCACGTCGCGCGGTTGCAGGTTGGTCAGCAACGCCGCAAGGTCGCCCGCCCGCGCGATAACCGGCCCCGAGGTGGCCCGAAATCCGACCCCGAGTTCCCGCGCTACTATTTGCGCTAACGTGGTCTTGCCTAGGCCGGGCGGGCCGTGGAACAGCACGTGGTCAAGCGCCTCGCCACGACCACGAGCGGCGGCAATGAAAATGGCTAGGTTCTCCCGCACCGTCTGTTGGCCGACGAATTCAGCCAGCGTCTGCGGTCTTATCGAGGTCTCCGCGCCATCAGTAGCGACGGCGCTTCGGTCAACCAGTCTTCCCCTGGCGGCGGCAGAATCAGCTGGAGCAAAAGCGGCCGCGCTCATTGCTCGGTCCCCAGCGTCCGCAGCCCTTGACTAATCAGCGCCGAGGCACCGATACCGGGACCTAGCTTTGTATCCGCCGCCATTACTGCGGCAAACGCTTCGCTGCGGCCATAGCCAAGATTGACCAGCGCTGACACTGCGTCGCCACGAGCGCCGTTGTCGGTATTTGCAGCTTGACCTGCGGCGGAGGAAGCAGCCGTTGCGGCCGGTCCCAGCGCAATACCACCGGCCTTGTCGCGTAGTTCCAATATAATTCGCGAGGCCAGCTTGGGGCCAACGCCATCGGCCCGGGTAATGGCAACACGGTCCTGGGCCGCGATGGCCCGAACTAGATCATCTGGACCGAGTACCGAG
>JBAXKX010000149.1:0-7188 GCA_037135115.1 Rhodospirillaceae bacterium | reverse complement strand
GCGGCGACCGCGACCGGCGCTATTGGGGGAGATGTCAGCGACAACATTTCGTTTGGTTCAATCTCGATTAATTCCTAAAACGTAAGCCCAGGCCACCGACTATTATGCCAATATTGCCTGAGGCCATTCACAGCGTCTTGTCCCATTCACGGCGAATTAGCAACGAGTTGAACGGAGGTTCCGATGGCCCTGAACAAACCTGATTTAGGCGGCGAGACCATAATCATCTCGGCAAGTTCCTTATCTGAGCTTTGCGACGAGCCATTGCCAGTAATGCGCCTTCCGGTTCCGATCAGTCGCCTTGCCTTTGCCTTGCGCAGGAGGTTTGAATTACTGGGAGCGTTTCGCACAAAATTTGTCATCGGCCGTACCTCCGAGTGCGACGTTGTGCTGGCAACAGCGAGTGTGTCGCGTACGCACGCGAGCATTACATACGAGAACGGCGACTGGACTCTCACCGATTTCGGGAGTCGAAACGGGGTAATGCTTAATAATGTTAAAATTACTAGCGGAATTCTTCATCACAATGACGAGATTTTGATTGGAAATGTCCTTGTTCGGTTCGAACTTCCGGCCAGCCCTTATGAGGAGATGCTGTGGATTCAGGATTCTGCCGATCATGAGGCACCACTTGCGCTCACTGCGCTCGGGATTATTAACCTTTATGGCATAGGCACCCCACCTGATCCCGCCGAGGCGATGCGGTTATTCACCCTTGCCGCCACCAAGGGCTATGGCGAGGCGCATTATCAGCTGGGGCGGATGTTCGAAAATGGCTCCGGCGTTAACCAAAATGAAGCCGAGGCCATCTCCAACTACCGAGCGGCAGCAGCGAGTGGCGTTGTCGAGGCGTGTTACCGGCTCAGTTTAATTTGTGCCGGGGGTCAAGGCGCGCCCGCCGATGAGAAGGCGGCGCTCCGCTGGCTCCAACTCGCCGCCGATGGCGGCCTTGCTGAAGCCATGTTCGACATGGGAATGCGGGGCATCGAGAGCGGCGGGGGCGGCGTCGTCGATACGAATGCGGCGCTACAATATCTTACGCAGGCCGCTAAACTCGGACTGGTTAAGGCGCAGAGGCAGCTTGGTATCTGCTATGCCACCGGCACTTGTGTCGCCCTTGATGACACGGAAGCGTTGCGCTGGCTAAAGCTGGCGGCAGAACAAAATGATCCGGAGGGCCAATACTGGCTCGGTTGTTGCCTCGCCGACTGCAACGCCTCCGCCGCCGATACCATGGATAATGCGGGGGGTAAGTGGATCGAGCGTGCCGCAGAACAAGGCCATGTCGAAGCCCAAGTTCGTCTTGGCAAGATGCTTGTTGCCGGAGACGAATTCAGTGCCAATGAGGCGCAGGCACGCGTTTGGTTTGAGCGGGCGGCCGAAGCTGGAAACGCCGAGGCGCAATACACGCTGGGCGTTCTTTGCGGATGCGGCAATCCAGACAGTCGGAATGAGGGAGAAGCTGCCAAATGGCTGCTGCTTTCGGCGGAACAGGGTTTTGCCGATGCCGAGTATAGCGCAGGGATCATCTATTATTTAGGCATAGGCGTTCCCCGGGACGAAGCCAAGGCTGCCGAGTGGCTGCAACGGGCGGCCAATCGTGGCCATCTAGACGCGCAGTACAAGCTAAGCCTTCTTCACGCTCAGGGTAACAGCGTTGCCGGCAATGATGGCGAAGCCCTGGGGTGGCTGCGTCGCGCCGCCGAGCTTGGCCATGCTGACGCTCAGTACGATCTTGCTGAACGCTACGCCCTTGGTGTCGGCGTTCCCTGTGACT
Source organism: Rhodospirillaceae bacterium (assembly GCA_037135115.1). Classification (GTDB taxonomy): domain Bacteria; phylum Pseudomonadota; class Alphaproteobacteria; order Azospirillales; family Azospirillaceae; genus BOG-933. The sequence continues at coordinate 5,411 of JBAXKX010000149.1, read as the reverse complement.
TCGCTCGGGCCGAGGAGTTGTTGCGTAGCGCCGCCGATAAGGGGCACGCTGGCGCCGACTACCGATTAGGTCTGTCAGCTCTCATCGCTGCCAGCGGCTGCTCCGATTCGGCGGCGGCAATTGCCCGTATCATGCGTGCGGCCGAGATGGATCATCCAGGCGCCCTATATTCGGTTGGGGTGTTATTATGTTACGGTATCGGTGTGCCTCGCAACGAGACTACCGCCTTTGCCCGCTTCGAGCTGGCGGCGGATTTGGGCCATCTTGATGCCCTTTACGCGCTAGGTTTTATGTCCGCCTATGGCATCGGGACGCCCCGCAACGAGGCCACTGCGATTGAAGCATTCGAGCAGCTCTCCGAGCAGGGCTATGCTCGCGCTCAGCTTCATCTTGGCCACATGCTGGCTTCTGGCTTGGGCTGCCCGCGTGACGAGGCGGCGGCTGCTGTTTGGTATCGTCGGGCCGCCGAGCAAGGACTTGTGGAGGCCTGCTTGCGCCTCGCAACCGCTTATCGCTTTGGCCTGGGCGTTGCTCGTGATGAGGCCGAGGCGACAAGCTGGCTCAAACAGGCCGCAGCTGCCGATCAAGAGGGGGCGCAAGCAACCCTCCAGGCGCTGACGGAACTCGTTTTCGGCGATAGTCCCGATCACCTGCCGGTCAAGCCATGCCTTGCCGCTGCTGCCACGTTATTTGTCAATACGACCGATTTCTTACCGTTGATCCCGACCGAAGCATTGCCGCTACCGCCGTCTGTATAGCCGTGTCGGCGTCTGTCACATATCCATCAAGGTTACGCTGTCGGTACCATCCAGGTAACGGAAGGTGGCCGTGCTGCAGGCCGAGTCGGGTTCGTCACCGAAGGCGATCTGGCCCGATCCGCGCAAAACTTCCGCTGTGCCGTTCAAAGCCACGATATGGCCGTCCGCATACTTTATCCATGTGCCGAATTTGCTGATATCGGCAATCACGTAATGGCCGTCCTGGTAGACGATGCGAGCATGTTTGCGTGAGACCTTGGCATCGTTGATAATCAGATGGTTAGTGTCGTTGCGGCCAATCTTGAAATCCTTTCCGTCGTCCGGCACCGTGATTTTGGCATCCTTGTAGCGAAGTGTTAGTATCCCGTACGCTTCAGGACGTGCCGAGTCCTCTGCCGATTTGAGCGGTGGCGGACTAGGTGGCGGACTAGGTGGCTCCGCAGGTGGCGGCGCCGTTTGTGGCGGGGGGACTTTGAGATTTTGCGCTATAATTGGCTCTGTGCGCGGCGGTGTCGCTGTCCGGGCGGTTAGCACCGGCCTTGATGATCCGGAGGCGGGCTTGCCTTCGACTGTCTTGCGCCAACCCCTAAATGTGTTCTCCGCAAACAGATCGCGGGGCGCTATTACCCGAGTGGGTGGTCGCGCAGCGCGTGAGGCAATATCAGTGTGTGGGTTGGGGCTGGGGTGGGGCGAGGCCGGCGCAGGTAGCTCCAATTCGGTCAACTCGTGCGCCGCTATGGTCATTAATGGGGCCGAGGCTGCCGGTGGGACACTAGACGCTTGAACAATATACGGGGCTGGCGGGGTTGGTGCAGGCGGGGCGGGTGCAGCCGACGGCCATGCCGCCAGTTGCTCAACCAACTGCGGTGGAATTGGCCGCGTTCCTTGCAGAACCTCCTGCCACTCGTCCATCGAGCGGAAACGGTCGGCGGGATCGAACATGAGGGCGCCATCAATCGCCGCTAGCAGGCGCTCACTGTACAAGCCGCGTTTAAGGACACTGACTGGCTGATAAACGTCCCGGCGCATGCGTGACAAGGCGTCGGGCGGCTTTATGCCGGTCACGGCCCAGTAAAATACCGCGCCGAGGCCATAAACATCGGTCCACGGCCCTTGGTCGCCATCGGCCGCATACTGCTCGATTGGGGCGTAGCCGTTAGTAACAATCACCGTGAACAAGCCGCCATAGGTTCCTAGCGCCTGACGCGCCGCGCCGAAATCCAGCAGTACCGGCGTGCCGTCCGGGCGGACCATGATATTGCCCGGCTTGATGTCCCGGTGCAGAAACCCGGCGTTATGGACTAAAGCCAACCCATCCATCAGCGGCGCCATCAAAGCAAGCAACTCGGCTTCGCTGAACGGGCGTTCCAGGCGGTCCCGATGCACTCCCAGTTCCACGCCGGTTTCAAAGTCCATCACCAGATAGGCGGTTCCGTTGCCTTCGAAGTAGCGAATGACCCGGATAATATTGGAATGCCGACAGCGGGCAAGGATGCGCGCCTCGTCGATGAATCGGTTAAGGCCCCAGGCGAAAATACGGCCCTTTTCCTGATCCGCCTCGCCGACCGGTGTGACTTGGGCCCCGTTGCGGGTAGCCAACCCGATTGGATAGTATTCCTTGATCGCCACAACGTGCTCGAGATAGACATCCTCGACAACATAGGATACCCCGAATCCACCACGCCCGAGGACGGCCCTGATCTTGTACTCATTAAGCTGGTAGCCAGGGGGCAGGGCATCTGATCCGGTTGCCAAGCCCATCATTTGGCTATCATTCTCCCTAACCATGGTTGGCACACCACAAAAAAGTCTCGGTAAATACCGTCAGTCCATACATAACACGGCGGCTTTCGCAGGTCACTATGGATGCGGTCTCTTGCCTCAGGTAATCTGGTAAAAAGGGCGCTTTGACGTGGCTAAAATCTCGGGTAAGGTCGAAATATGATTAATCTGGATGGTTTGTCGATCATGACATCACAGGCCGAGAATTTTGAAGCGCGCGGCGTATTGACGGGGCGGTTGCGGGTCGAACTTTACGGTTGGGCGGTGATTGCGGCCGGTTCGTTGGCGGGCGCTGGGGCACTGGCGCTGCTGCTGGTTTTATCGCGAGTTCCTGCGACTCAGGTGCTTTTGCCTTGGTCCTGGCAGAGCTTCTTTTATACTGCTCTGGTAACTCATGTTATCTTGTCGTTCTTGGTTTGGTTCCTGGCAGTTTTGGGAGCGCTTTCTGTGCTGGCGCTAGGTGCCGGTGGCGGCTTGCGGCTTGGTTGGCTGGGACTCCCTGGTATGGTCGCGGCGGCGCTGGGGAGCGTGCTGCTGGTGCTGCCGGCCCTGCTTAATTCTGGTGAGCCGTCGTTAAATAACTACGTCCCGATTATCGATCATCCTCTTTATTATTTTGGGCTGGGGCTGGTCGCGCTTGGCGTAGCGCTGCCCGTGGTGCGGTTGCTGGCCAATTTGCCTCAGATTGCTGGAGGAGCAGGTCTCGGGGTTGCGGTTTCTGGTATCTGCTTCCTGATTTCTTTGGTTTGTTTTGGCTTGGCTTGGTTGAGCCTGCCAGCCGGGCTTGATTTTCAGACCTTGAGCGAGCGTTTGTTCTGGGGTGGTGGTCATGTTTTGCAGTTTGTCAACGTAGCGTTGCTGCTGACGGTTTGGACAATACTGGCCGAGCGGGTGCTGGGCGTGGCGCCTTTGCCGCCGAGGCTGTTCCGGCTGGTGATGGCGGCCTTGGTGATTTTTGCGCTGCCGGGGCCGGTGTTTTACTATTTGTTTGATGTGCTTGGGCTTGAGCATCGGCTGGCCTTCACCGATTTGTTGTGGTACGGGCTGACCGTGCCGCCTTTGGTGGTGGGGACCGGGTTGTCTTCATTGCTGGTGCGGCGGCGCGCTGACCTTGACCCTTGGTCGCCTGCGGTGCTGGGAATGGTTTTGTCGCTGGTGCTGATGGTGGTTGGCGGCGGCATGGGCTTTTTCCTTGGGGCCAGCGACGCTCGCACGCCTTCGCATTACCACGCCTCGATTGGAGCGGTGAATATCGCCTTCATGGCGCTATTCCTGAGCGTAGTTCTGCCTGCACTAGGGCGGCCGGTTCGTGAGAACTGGACCTGCTGGATGCAGTTCCATTGCTATGGCTGGGGGCAATTAGTGTTTTCGATCGGCATGTTCGTGGCCGGAGCTGCTGGCGTGCCGCGTAAGACCATGGGCGCTGCGGCTCAGGGTGTGGACAGTATGCTTAAGAAGATCGCCATGGGGGTCTATGGGCTTGGTGGCGCGCTGGCGGTGCTGGGTGGAGTGCTGTTCGTATGGGTGGTGTTGAGCCGGCTGTGCGGACGGGGAGGGCACCATGATGATTAAGATTACTGAGCGACGGGTTGAGGCCGCTTTGGCCTTGGTGCTGGCTTTGTTGTTTGCAGCGATGCCGGCTTGGCGCGGTGGCAACCGGAGTGGTGCCATCGAGACCTATGCAATTAGTAATGAAATGTTCAGGGCGAAGCTGGATGCCATGATTGCCGGTTCTCGCATTGGCAATGAGGATGGCGTGCCAATTGTGCGGCCGCCGCCGGGGGATGTTTACCTGGCTGCCGAGCGTTGGCGCTTTTACCCTGCGCTTGAGCTTCAGGCTGGGCAGTCTTACCGCATTCATGTCGCCAGCCTAGATATATTGCACGCAGTTGTGATTAATGGGCATGAGGCGCTGCTGGTGCCCGGCCTTGCTGCTGTGTTGGAGCTTACTCCACCTCTCCCAGGCAAGCTAACAGTAGTGTGCAGCGAGTATTGCGGGCTGGAGCATAACAAGATGCGCCATTGGATCACTGTCCTGGATAGGCCTTAACCTATGACCCACAATCCACCTGTTTCCAACCGAGCCCCACCTGCTTCCAACCGAGCTATCGGCCTGTGGCTGTTGGCCTGTTGTGCTATGGTGTTTGCGATTGTCATTATCGGCGGCGTGACCCGTCTCACTCATTCCGGCTTGTCGATGGTGGAATGGCGACCATTGATTGGCGTGCTGCCGCCTTTGACTGAGGTTGAATGGCAGCGAGTGTTCGGACTTTATCAGCTTAGTCCCGAGTCGCGCCTAGTTAATCACGGCATGAGTTTGGACGAGTTCAAGGGCATATTCTGGTGGGAATGGTTTCATCGCCTTTTTGCGCATCTGATTGGCGTAGTTTTTTTCGTTCCGTTCATGATTTTCTGGCTGCGCGGTAAAGTCAGCCGAAGCTTGATGCCGCGCCTTCTCGGTTTATTCGTCCTGGGCGGGCTTCAGGGCGTGGTCGGCTGGCTGATGGTGGCATCTGGGCTGGTTGATCGACCGGCTGTCAGCCATTACCGGCTGGCGGCCCATCTTTCCACCGCCGTTTTGATATTTACCTTGATGCTGTGGCAGGCGCTTGACTTGCTGCGACCGTTGTCATGCTCGGGGAATGCGCCTGGATCCAGAGCTTTGCGGCGGCATTTGGTGCTGGCCTTGGCGCTGGCATTGGTGACGCTGGTTTGGGGTGCGCTGGTCGCCGGTCTTCATGCCGGGCTGATCTACAATAGCTTTCCCTTGATGAATGGCAGCCTGCTGCCGATTGAGGCTTGGTTTTATGAGCCGGTCTGGGTCAATGTCTTTGAGAACGCGGCGTTAGTGCAGTTTTGCCATCGCTGGTT
>JBAXKX010000148.1:0-7216 GCA_037135115.1 Rhodospirillaceae bacterium | reverse complement strand
AGGGCATAGCCCATGTTATCCTTCACGTGGTCGGGAAACTTCTGAAAATCCGAACGGCTTGAGCCGACCCAGATTAACAGTTTTAATGCTTGTTGTTTATCAATCATTCAAGAAAGATACTTATAGTAAAATCACTATAATGTCAAAGGGAATCCCCGTCCCATCTCAAAACCAACAAATTTCAAATTCAATAAATTCAGTAGGTTGTTGGTCGCGAGATTCTCTCTCAAATTGAGCGAATATCGACCAGTTAAAGGTTTGCATGACGCTTTCTAGCGAATAACGACGATCAGGACGCGAACCCGAGCGATCACACGCGCGACTCGAGATATTATGCCTGCCGGACCAGAGGCTGGTCACGCTGATCCTTCATCGCCATTGCCCAAGAATACACTCGCTCCGGCTGCTATATCCGTTCACAAGCCGTGCGTACTGCGCTGTATTGAGGTCGCTACAACCAGTGTAAATAGCTGCCTTCACCGTCCATCCAACACTAACAGATGAGCCACCGTGCATTTATTGGCAATTCGTTTATGCGCCAAAAGCGTACACAAGGCATCCGCCGCCCACACCAATGGAAAGACCACAGCCGCCGGGCGAGAGGCAAACGCACTTTGCTGCAAAGCCGTCAAGGCCAGCGTAAACGGGCCAAGTCCGATCGAAAACACCCTCGCCTGCCTCCACCCAGCTTCAAGCGCCAAACGTTCTAGTCCTTGGCCTGTAAAGCGATGCCAATCATACGGCTCAGGGTTCCATTGTTCAACAAAGCTGGTGGCGATAATTGCCCAACCACGAGTTACCCGGCGCATCTCAGTCAAAAGCGGCCCAGCTTCCCAGATGTAGTTCAAAACGAACATCAATAGCAAAGCATCATAGCTTTGATCATAAAATGGTAGCGACTGCTCGAGATCGACATGAATCATACCCTGATCTTTGGGATCAATATCAGTAAATGTAACATTTGCGTTCTGATGCGAGAAAAATCTATAGTAACTTGATAGCTTATCTCGCGCACCAAGATCCAGAACCTTTTTCGGCAATTCTATGTTCTTTAATCGAGCATTTACCAGAGTGCGCGTCAGGGACTTCCCCCGCCACATCTCATGCAAGATTAACGGGAGAGTCGGATCATTACTTGCAATGAGATCGATAATATCGTCATATTCCATAGAAGTTCCACTATTTTAACTATCTGAAATGTTGATTACGATTAATAGCCGATTCCTTCAAATCCTGTCAAGAAGGTTTTTCTCGGTGTTTCCGACGTCCCAAGGCCTAATGGCAATGCGAAAAGCGATTCTCACACTTCTCGCATCGCACAAAAACCGGAAGGGGTATTTCACCCTCCCGGCCCGCGCGCATAGCCTTATATTTAACCCTGGGGTGCCGCCTTGGCATAGCCCAAAGCCTTAAGAGCCACAGCGATTTCCGGCAGGATAGCCGGGTCATCGATGGTGGCCGGAACTTTGTAGTCAACGCTATCGGCGATCTTTTGCATGGTGCCACGCAGGATCTTGCCCGAGCGGGTCTTGGGCAGACGATCGACAACTACGGCGCGCTTAAAGTCGGCAACCGGGCCGATTTTATCGCGAACCATTGCCACAACCTCCTTGACGATATCTTCGTAAGGACGCTTGACGCCAGCCTTGAGCACCAGGAATCCAAGCGGAACCTGGCCCTTAAGCTGGTCGGCAACGCCAATGACCGCGCATTCGGCAACGTTGGGATGCGACGACAACACCTCTTCCATGCCGCCGGTAGACAGGCGGTGCCCGGCGACGTTGATGATGTCGTCGGTGCGGGACATGATGCTGATATAGCCGTCCTCATCAATGAAGCCAGCGTCTCCAGTCTGATAATGGCCCGGATACTCGGACATGTAAGCTTTAATAAAACGGGCGTCGGCGTTCCACAGAGTCGGCAGCGCGCCCGGAGGCATCGGCAACTTGACCACGATGGCCCCGATATCGCCGTGCGGCACTTCCTTGTTATCGGCGTTGAGGATGCGGACGTCCCAACCCGGCAATGGCTTGGTCGCCGAACCGTACTTAACCTTGAACTTGGTAATACCGAGCGGATTGCCGGAAATAGCCCAGCCGGTCTCGGTCTGCCACCAATGGTCGATAACCGGTACCTTCAGCTGATTCTCGGCCCACATCAGCGTGTCGGGATCCGAACGCTCACCGGCCAGGAAGAGGGCGCGGAAATTACCGAGATCGTACTTTTTAAGGTACTCGCCCTCCGGATCCTCACGTTTGATGGCGCGAAAGGCCGTCGGGGCGGTGAACAGGGTCGCGATCTTGTGCTCGCTGATCATGCGCCAGAAAGCACCCGGATCAGGGGTTCCGACCGGCTTGCCCTCAAACATCACGGTGGTGCAGCCATAAAGCAACGGCCCATAGCAAATATAGGAGTGTCCAACCACCCAGCCGACATCCGAAGCCGCCCAATAAACTTCGCCCGGCTTCATGTTGTACATGTACTTCATCGACCAGTTCAGCGCCACGGCATGGCCGCCATTGTCGCGAACAATGCCCTTAGGCTCGCCGGTCGTTCCTGAAGTATAAAGAATATATAGCGGATCGGTGGCTTCGACGGGAACGCATTCGGCCGGCTCGGCGGCGGCAGCTCCTTCGGCCCAATCTACGTCACGGCCGGCAATCATGCTCGCCACAGCCTGGGGCCGCTGATAGATCACGGTGTGACCGGGCTTGTGCGCGGACATCTCGATCGCCGCATCAAGCATCGGCTTATAGGGCAGCACCTTCTTGCCCTCAATGCCGCACGAAGCCGAAACAATGACCTTGGGCTTGGCGTCATTGATGCGAGTCGACAGTTCGCTGGGCGCGAAACCGCCAAACACCACCGAATGGACCGCACCTAGACGCGCGCAGGCCAGCATGGCAATCACGGCTTCCGGGATCATCGGCATATAGATGATGACGCGGTCGCCCTTGTCCACGCCAAGATGGCGCAGCAGGCCGGCGAATTTAGCTACAAGCCCCTGCAATTCTCGGTAAGTAATAGTACGTACCGTCTGCGTAACGGGGCTATCATAAATAATCGCTGCCTGCTCGGCGCGACCACGCTCGACGTGACGATCAACCGCGTTATAGCAGGTGTTCAGCACGCCGCCACGGAACCAGCGGTAAAAAGGAGGATTGCTGCGATCAAGCACCTGATCGGCCGGTTTAATCCAATCGATTTCTTTCGCGGCATCACCCCAAAACCCATCTGGATCATTGGCTGCACGTGAGAACATTTGGTCGTAAAGACTTGTCATATTGCACCCTTCTTGAGATTTCTTCGGAATTCTTAACGTTCCGGTTAGTAAGGACGAGATTGAGTTAACCCACCCAGACTGTGCGTCAAAATGCCATTCAATTGCAAACCCTCTTTTACATCGGAAATATATATTGCAGCGCAGCAATTAGTTTGCAAGGCTCACTAACGACATGCCAGCGACATCTTGTCACAATTTGCAACTAGCGAATAGTTTCCCTTGTTAGATTGTAAAGTGCTACAGTCGGCAGTAACGATCCTGGATATATGTTCGGGGGCGTTTAACAAAAAGGCATAAAGATAAATACTTAAGTGCCGTTGGGGAGGCGTCTAGCATGTTTGGCATCAAGCTCAAAATCGGCAGCCGCATACTTCTGATTGTGGCAGCCGCAGTGCTCGGGATGGCGGTGGTCGGGGCAATCAGCCTTGATCGGCTCTACGCGGTCCTTCTGCAAGACCGCGAAGTCAAGACACAGAACCTGGTCGAGGTCGCCCACGGCCTGATATCTTCCTTCGCTGCCCAAGCTAAGGCAGGAACCATCAGCACGGAGGAGGCGCAGAAACGGGCGCTAGCGGCACTGGAAACACTGCGCTACGGCAGCGGCGATTATTTCTGGGTCAACGACATGCACCCGGTGATGATCCAGCACCCCAAAAAGGAACTCAACGGCAAGGACCTGTCCACCTTCAAGGACCCGACCGGTAAACTACTGTTTATGGAATTCGTCAAGACCGTCCGTGAACAAGGCGGCGGGTTCGTTCCTTATTTGTGGCCAAAGCCGGGGCATGACAAACCAGTTCCAAAGATTTCATACGTCAAGGGCTTTCAGGAGTGGGGCTGGATCGTCGGCTCCGGGATTTACCTCGACGATGTGGCGGCTATTTTCCGTAGCCAAGTCATTTTACTTGGCAGCTTGGCCCTGGGTATCATGATATTCGTGATCGTGCTTTCGCTGGCAATCTCGCGCGGGATTACCCGCCCGATCCACGAGATGATCGAAGTTATGACCTTGCTCGCCAACGGCAACCTAGACGTCGTCGTTCCCGCCAAAGGCCGGGGTGATGAGATCGGCTCCATGGCTGCGGCGGTTGAGATATTCAAGTGCAACGCCATCGAGATGCGCCGTCTCGACGCCGAACAAAAAGCAATCAAGATCCAGGCAGAAGCGGATAATCGCAGCGCCCGCCGCGAGTTGGCTGATGGCTTTGAAAACAAGGCACACTCGGTTATCGATTTGGTCCGGGCCAATTCCACCAAGATCGTCACTAACGCCAGTAATATGGGGTCCAAGGTCGGGAACGCCTCGCAACAGTCGATGGACGCCGCCGCCGTCTCCGAGCGCACCATAACCAGCATTCAACTGTTAACCGAAGCCGCTCAAAAGTTGAGTCACTCATTCAATACTGTTTGTCGCAAGGTTGATGAATCCAGTACTATATCGCTTCAAGCCGTAACTAAAGCGGAAAGCACCAACCAGCAGGTCGCCAGCCTTTCCGACTCGGCCGAACGCATCGGCCAAGTGGTCGGACTGATCACCGACATCGCCAGCCAGACCAACCTGCTCGCCCTCAACGCCACCATCGAGGCGGCGCGGGCCGGTGAAGCAGGAAAGGGTTTTGCCGTAGTGGCCAGTGAGGTCAAGAACCTCGCAGGGCAGACAGCGAAGGCCACCGAGGACATATCCAATCAGGTATCGGCGATCCAGCAGGCAACCAAGGGAGTGGCCGAGGCCATAGGCACCATTGCCGACATCATCGGCAGCATGAGCAAGATCGCCACCAGCGTTGCCAGCTCGGTGTCGGAACAAAACCACGCGACCACAGAGATACTGAGCCAGGTTCAAAAGATCGCCGGCGACGCCGAGGTGTTCCACGCGCGTTTTAGCTCAGTCGCCAGAGCTTCGGCCTCGTCCTACGCCTCTGCGATCAGGGTGATCTGGTCAGCAAGCGACCTGACAAGACCGACCGACCTCCTTATCACCGAACTCGGGACCTTGATGAAAGCGCTGCGGGCATGACAAGGCTTGAGGCAAACCTGATAACTTCTGATAAACTAAAATAAAAAATTGGCCAGATCCACCAACCGATATGTCTGCCAGGCGTGCGGAGCCGTTTTCCCCAAGTGGGGCGGTAAGTGTGATGCCTGCGGCGAATGGAACTCCCTGGTCGAGGAGGTGGTGGGCGCAACCTTGCCCGGTCGCCCGGCACGAGTTGGAAGGCCGAGCAAGGTTGCATTTGCCGAGCTTTCCGGCACGCCTGAATTTGCACCGCGCCGCCTCTCAGGCATCGCCGAGTTCGATCGAGTAGCTGGCGGCGGGTTGGTAAGCGGCTCGGTGATTCTAATCGGCGGCGACCCCGGCATCGGTAAGTCTACCCTGCTGCTCCAGGTCATGTGCCGCCTCGCGGCCGACGCGCGCTGCGCCTACATCTCGGGCGAGGAGGCGATCGATCAGGTTCGTATGCGTGCGGTACGGCTCGGCACCGCCAGCGCTCCGGTGCGGTTGGCGGCGGCGACCAATGTCAGCGACATTGTGGCCGCGCTCGACCACCCCCAAGGGGCCGAATTCTGCGTTATTGATTCGATTCAGACCATGTATCTCGACGCCTTGGACAGCGCCCCCGGCACGGTGGCCCAAGTTAGAGCTAGCGCTCAGGAGCTAATCAGGCTGGCCAAGCGACGAGGCACCGTGATGCTGTTCGTCGGCCACGTCACCAAAGAAGGAGCCATCGCTGGCCCCCGAGTCCTCGAGCACATGGTCGATACCGTGATGTATTTTGAGGGCGAGCGCGGCCATCAGTTCCGTATCCTGCGCGCAGTCAAGAACCGCTTTGGCCCCACCGACGAAATCGGCGTGTTCGAAATGACCGATCGCGGCCTAGCCGAGGTATCCAACCCGTCGGCGCTATTTCTGGCCGAGCGGCGCGGTGACGTCTCGGGGGCGGCGGTGTTTGCCGGCATTGAGGGCACCCGACCGGTGCTGGTCGAGATCCAGGCGCTGGTGGCCCCCTCGCCGCTGGGTACGCCGCGCCGCGCCGTAGTCGGCTGGGACAGCGCCCGCCTCGCCATGGTTCTTGCCGTGCTGGAAACGCGCTGTGGAGTTTCGGTCGGGGCCAACGATGTCTACCTGAATGTGGCGGGCGGCCTGCGCATCGCCGAACCGGCGGCCGACTTCGCGGTGGCGGCGGCGCTGGTATCGTCTCTTACCGGCATACCGGTGCCACCCGACGCCGTAGTCTTCGGTGAAGTCGGCCTAGCAGGCGAAGTCCGCGCCGTCAGCCACACCGATCTTAGACTAAAGGAAGCGGCCAAACTCGGCTTCACCAGCGCCCTCATGCCGCGCCGCGCCGGCAAACCCCGCAGCGACGACGCCCTGCGCTGCTTGGAGTTTGGCGAGGTCGGCGACCTGCTCCCGCTGTTCCAGCAACAACCGGGAAAACCGGTGGGCCGAGGATGATGACAAGCGCGACGGCCTTGCGGCGTTCCCCGTGATGGCTTAAATGCTGGGCTCTGTTATAATAATCCAACCGGCGAGAGAACGCTGCCAGCGAGAGGACGCCCGTTATGCCATGGCCCGACCTGGCGGTACTAAGTGAGTGGGCATCCATCGCGGGCTTTTTGCTTTCAATTTGGGTGCTCGTCCGCACATACCGGGTTGAGGAGGCGGTAAGGACCACCGAGAGCATGATCTATCAGCGCCTCCGCTTACCGGATCGTATTGAGAAGATTAAGGTAATTCGAGGAAAATTTCATACCCTGGCGCGAGCATATGATGACTCTTCTGACATAGACGTACATGAGGCGTTCGGCCAGTTGGACGCCATAATAAGTCAGCTACTGACCATGCCAAATTCGAATGTGCAACGTTGCCTGAAATCAATAGCTTCCAAACGCTCTCGCTGCGGTCCATTCTGGAAGCCTCGACGCGAGTTAACT
>JBAXKX010000147.1:0-7278 GCA_037135115.1 Rhodospirillaceae bacterium | reverse complement strand
TTAACCGATTGCCAGATGAGGCTTTTCATGAAGTTCAGTCAAAATACCACTCCGCCTGTGGCTGCGGCCAAGGCGGGTTTCAGTACGGCGAGTGGCTACCGACACCGTGCCGCTGGCGATCAGAGTCACCGCCGAAAAATCATCCGCCGCGTTGGTCTTGTTAATGGTCAGCGTATAGGTGATCGCCGCCCCGGTGTCGTGGTAGGTCCGGGCAGATAGAACAGCGGCGGCGTTGCGCAGTCGGATTGCATCCCGCACCTCTATCCGGTGTCGCCAGTAAACAGCACCGCTGCTATTAAGACTTGCGCCTTGGACATGACAGGCATAGCCACTGGTGCCGAGCGAGGTGACGCCGGTCGCCTGTTTGATGGTGCCAGCGGTCGGACTGCCGTCGGCGCGCACGGCTATCAAATCGACTTGGGCGTATTGCCAACCGCCTGATAGGCTTTTTGATGTCCTGTGACTGACCCGGCAGCAACCATTTGTGATGAAATTTTTGAAGCCACCGCCGGAGCCACCGCCGCCACTGAGTCGGCTGTCATCGGCCCGCACCAGCTTGGTCGCGTCGCTGACCCCGGACGCTGCCACCGGCAATCGAGCCAAATCGACGGTGCCAGTGGTTAACGCCGTGGCGTCATGGCTGTGACTGGCAGCTGCCTTGCCATCAATCGCGGTCTGCAAGCCGGTAACGTTGGCGATAGTGTGGCTGTGGCCGCTTGCTGATTTGCCGTCAAGCGCCGTTTGCAGGCCTTGGCTATCGCTGATTTGGTGGGCGTGACCGGCGGCGGCCTTGCCGTCGATCGCGGTCTGCAAGCCGGTGATGGTGCCGATCGGCTGGAAGCCGGTGTGCGATGTTCGGTCACGGATGGCGCCAACGGTGGTTCGCTTGGCGCCGCTCTGAATCACCGGCAGCAGGGCGGTATTCTCAAGCGGGTTAGCCTCGTCCAGGTCGGAAAGTCGGATCGTATCAACCATCAAAAATCACTCCATAATCAGAACGACGCCTGCCGCCGTCGAAATATTGACAGTGATCGGGCCGGCGTAGCCCGAACGGTTGCCATGAGCATCGACCGAACGCACCCGGTAGGCTCGGCTGGCCCCACCGGGCAACCCGTCGCGATACCATGTCGAGGCGTAGGGCTCGGCGATGCGATCGGATTGCTCCGGAGTTGATCCAGATGGCCCCTCATACACCTCGAAATGACTGAAATCAGGCTCAGGCACAGCATTCCATGTCAGGCGCACGGCGTTGCCCGACAAGGCACCGGCTAGGCCGGTCGGCACGGCTGGCGGAATGTCAATATTGCCCGGCATGACCACCACGGGCGGTGCCGGCATCTCCACTAGATCGCCCAGCGCGATGGCGTAAATCTCTGGGTCCTCGCGGTGGAGCGTCAAGTTGACGCCGAAATCTTCGGTCATTTGCCATTGCGTTACCACCATCGGAACTTGAGTGATGCCGAAGCGGCTGAGGGTCAGCGTCACGGTCTCGCCCGCCACCACCCGTAGGCCGGAGAGGTTGGCCGGAAATTGCACCGACAATTCCCGCCGGCAAGTCTCCAGCGCAATCCGGGCGATCCGTTGCGCCATGTAGGGCGAACGGGTGAAAGGCAGGTCGAGGTTAATCGCGACCTCCTCGCCGCCGTCGGCTGTCTTGTAGGCGGCGACGCAAACCGGCGGATAATCAGTCGGCTGCCAGTTCTGAACCGCAGAAATAAAGGTGCCGCGCACAGTGTTAACCAGCTCACGACGCGAGCGCCTTGGCTTGACCGTGATGGTGTCACGGGCGTCGTTTTCCGAGAACGCTGTCATCGGCGGCAGATAGGCCCCGGCGAACAGCCGCCACAGCCCGGCGGTGTAGGTCAATCGACCGGCACACGAGGTTAGCAACGGTGGCAGGGCCGCTTGCGGCGCCTGACTGACATCTAGGACACCATTACAGGTAAAGCGCCGTTCTGATCCGCCGGGCCGGGCAACCGTCTCGTCGCAGATATTGGCGGCAGCGATGAAGCTATCTAGGTCGATTTCGTCGAGCGGCGAGGACAAACCCCAGGGCGCCATCAAATAATCAAGCACAACCAATGCCGGGTTGCTTGAAAACGCAGTGGTAGCGGTGCGCGGATCATAGATCTTGCGGCCCCGCACCACCGCCGACAGGTTGGGAATGCCCGTGGAAAATGCCCGATCATCATAGGTGAGTTCGGCGTGAATATAGGCGCGGCCCGCCATCCGATGCGCCCCGGTCCACTCGCCCCCCGAATTGGCGATCAGCACCGTATCTGCCGATTGATCTGGCGCGCCGAGATGCCGCCACAATCGCGCATAAGCCACGCCGTCGCGGGCATAAGGCGCCGAGGTCGCTTTACCGTTGGCGTCTAGCGTAACGATCTGGTCGCTGAGGAATATATCGCCAATGGCGTCAACCTCGTGGGCAGCCAACGCGACCAGCACATGCAAAATATCCAGTTTGTTCGAGCCGGCTGGCGCCCTGGTGTGCAGGTAGACCATTGGCCCGCCGACCCGGACCTCGCCATAGATGACCCGGTGGGCGGTGATTGGCTGGCGCATCATCTGGGTCAACCCACCGCCCGACAGGGTCGGCGCCAACGATGGACCAGATGCTTGCGTGTGATACGGCGCCGCGTAGGGTGCCTGATAGGGGTTGGCCTGGATCGACGGCACGGGGGCCGGTGCGGGCGGAGGAGTGTAAATGCGCGGAGGCGGTGGAGTGTAAATGCGTGGCGGCGGTGGAGCGGCGACGTATTGTTGTTGTTGTTGTTTTTGAGATCCCGAACTGGACCCCATCACTTGGTTGCCAAGATATGATATGCCAATAGATACAGCACCGCCTACCAGTGCCCCAATTAGACCGCCGCCGACAGCCGCCGAACCCAAGCTGCCGCCAACTATTGCAGCAACCCCAATCACTGCCGCCACCATTATACAATCCTCCAGGCGGCAATTGCTGAGGACAACGGGAGGGTAACTAATCGCTTTTTACCCACAGCGACGCATTTGATACCCATGCACAGGCCGAAGAACACCATGTCAAGGCGGCGGAATGCCAGCACATCGCCCCGACACGCCAACAATGGCGAGGCTAACGGCTCGCCCAACAGTTGAGTAGCGACTGCGATCAAATCATCTGTGCCATAGAGACCGCGCAATTGATCGCCGCTGCTGGCCGCGTCATGATATCGATTGCGTGTGTCATCCACCCGTCGGCCGGTGACGTGCTCGATCCAATCGACCGAGAATTGACAGCAATCGTGGGTGCCCCAAATAAATGGGAGATTACGGCGCAACTCGATAAAGCTGCCCAAGAGCGTCGCAACATCGGCGGTTATCATAGCGCCCGCCCCCACAAGATGTTGATTTCCTGAAGCGCCGCTACGAAACTCAAACCGAGATCGTTCGGATATTCGGCCTGTTGGTCGGCGTCGGTATAGCGTCGGACGCGAGCACGCTCTAGGTCGCGCAAGCGGCTTTCGACATAGAGCGTGATGGTGGCGATAGCACCGCCATCAGCAATCTCAATCGTGTCCATTCGGCCCCGGAACAACAGGACGGGATCGGGCACCACCGTCCAATCCTCATCGAAAAACGCCAGATACATCAACGCCTGTCGGCTCTGGATCGACTCAGACACCACCGGGATCAGCAATTCAGAGGGCACTCCGGAAAGTTGGAACGACGCACCCGCCGCTTTGAGTTCCAGGGTTTCTTCGACGGCGGATACCCGGCCGAGCCAGCCGACACCGAGCCACGTCGCGCCGTTCCAGGTCAGCGGCCCGATGCCCGACCACACCCACACCGTACCCGAACCAAAGCGTAGTTCGACCAACAGCGCCGGCCGGGCTACGCTTTTATAAGGCTCAGCTGCGGCTAACCCGGTCAGGCGGTCGGCCATGATAGATCCTCCTCAAAATTGAGGGTATAAGTGGTGCGGGCTGGCGGCTCGGTCTGACCGTCACCGGCATCACTGCCAACCACCATCATGGCGATCCGGCAGTTGTCCAAGACCGGAGCGGCAAGTGTTGGTGGCGACCGCAGCGGCGGAGCTAGACGGCAGAGAGCGACGCCATTGATATCGGCTGGCGATACGCTGATGATAATGTGCGCCCGACCCGCGCTAGTCTGGATCAGGTCGCCGACGGTGAGCGCAAGACTGCCCGGCCGGCAACCGCCCAACGCCAGACGGGACAGGCAGCCGCCGATCACCGAAACCGCACCCGCACCCTCGGAGAAACCAAAACCGTCGTCAAACAAGGTGTCGTCGTCAAAGCGCGTTGGGCCGATCTCAGCGGCTAGCGTGTTGAAGGCTGGCCCCACTCCGTGGCCGGTCAGTTTGCCGAACACCGGAAGCAGCACCGTACCGCCGGAAGCCAGCATGGTATCAATCTGGACCACTTGCGCGGGCAGCGCCCACATGGCCATATCGGCACGCCAATGCGCGCCCGCCCGCTCGGCTACCGTGACTTGGGCAGTCATGGCGGCGGCGAAACTTGCGGTCAAGGTCTGGACATAAAAGGTCATCCCGGTTGGCCGCAGGTCTAGCGGCCAGGCACGGGTCGTCATGACGGCAGCACCTCGTATAGATCAATCGAATATGACGATTTGATTGGCGGTGCGGTTTGGTTGGCCCCGGCGTCGTCGGTCTGCAAGCGCATCCGCACCCGGCAATTGCTGGTAACCAGCGGCCCGACGGTGACAGGTTCGCGCAAGCGCGGCGCTATTTTGACGCTGGCCGTCCCATTGGCATCGGCGTTGACATCGGCCAAGACCAGATGCGCCCGGCCTGGGCTGGTCTGGATTAGGTCGCCGGCTTTCAGCACGTGGGCCGCGTTGGCGGCAAAGCCGGTGACGGTCAGCGTGGTGCCCGATCCGCTGGCTAGCACCGGCGTCCCGGCTAAGCTGCCGGCGGCGGCGAGACGGCGGTAATCCGGCACCATCACCTCGACCACCCCGCGCAACGACGCAACAAAAGCGTCAAATGATCGCGCCCTGTCAGCCGAAAACCGCAGTGACATGCGGCAAAGCCAGCGGGCACCGTCACGCTCCAAAACCTGAACATGGTTTGTAAACGGGTTGGTAAAGCGTGCGGTCAGGGTCTGGATGTAGAACGAGGATTGCTCAGGCCGGAAGTTGATAGGCCAGTCAATAGGGGTATCGGTCATTAGAATTTGCCCCCCCTACGATGCAACTGATCGACCACCGCGCCATAGGCAGATGCCGAGGCTTGGTTAACGATGCCAGGCACCAGCCGGCCCAGCGTGTCGGCGATCACCCGCTGGACAGTCGCAGCGGTGGCCTCAGCATCAGTTGAGCCCCTGGCATCAACGTTTATGATGTAGGTAGATGTGGCGTCGGTCATCTGTAACAAGTTGCTGCCACCACCACCGCTCGATGAGACACCGAGCCGACCGTCTGGACCGCGTTGCAGCGGCATGACCGCCTCTGGCCCGGCCTCACCCATTAGGCCCATGCCGGTCGCCATCGGGAACAGGGGCGGACGATCGAAGATGCCGCCACTAGCAAAGGCGGTCACCTGGCCAGCATCGAACACCGCGCCGGCTGCAAACAAGCCGCCGCCACCGAACAGATCGCCGAACAGCCCCTTGCCGCCGCTGCCATCGCCTGGACCAAACAAGGCATCACCAATAGGACCCATGATTTGCCGCTGAAAGAATATACAGGCGAGGTCAGCGATGATAGAGTCGGCCATATTTGAGAAATTCAGCTCGCCCTTGGTAACAAAGTTGACGAATACATCTTCCATGCCCTTCATTACCGTGCTGAATACTTTCTCTGCCTGTGTAGCTGCATCGTTGGCAGCCTCGGAATATTTACGCCATCCTCTGGTTACGCCATCTTCCCAATTTTTGCTTGACGCCAGCATACCGTTATAAGCCTTCGTCGATGCAAGCTCGTAGGTCTGATGGCTGATGGCTCCGGCTTTAAGTAATTCGTTTAGTCGCTCAAGTTCTTCGGCGTAGTGTTGCGCCCCAGTTTTAACGCTATCGTAGACGCGCTGTCCGTCGCGCGCCAACTCAAGCTGACGGGCAAGGAGAGATGCTAGCTCTTTATTTGCGACGCTGGCGTTATCGCCGAGTTGCTTTATTGCATGAGCCGCCGCAACGTCACCGGCGCTAGCATTGACGTTAGCCAATTGCTGGCGCAGTTGCCCCATTACTTGCTGTGCTTTTGTGGCGGCATCTTGCGCCGTCTTTTCATCGTACAAGGCCGCTGAAAGCTCACGTGCCTTTTGTACTTGTTCGGCGGTCGCCTCGGCCGAAAGCCGCCGCACTGCCTGTTCTACCCTGCGTTCACGTTCCACCATGCCCATCAGGTCGAGTTCGCTTTGCAGACTCTCAATGTATCTCTGATTGGGGTCTATCGCGTCGCGGGTGGCCTTTGTCGATCGATCGGTGGCCTCGGCGCGGGCAATCTCGGCAGCTTCTACTTGTCGAACCTTGAGGATGGTCGCGTCATACTGCGAGATGTCAAGCCCGAGCGCCTGCGCCTGCGCCTTTTGCCCCTCAATAACTCTAGTTTGGGCGTCGGCCTCCTCACGGATTTTATCAATCCGGGTGGCGGACAGGTCATTAAGTTTTTGGTCTAATCCATCGTTGATATCAGCGATTTCGGCCGCGACGATGCGCGCCGTTTCCGTTTTTAGCCGGCCTTGCTGGTCCTCGGCCGCGATTGCTGCGGCTAGGTCGGCTTGTCGCTGACTAATGCTGAGGTCAGCCAGCGTCCGGTTGATATCGGTAAGCCGCGCCACCGCCTGAGATTTCATCGCGCCAGCATTGGTTTCGGACCACGGTGACAACGACACCGCCCCGAAATCGTTGCTTTGGACCTGAGCCTCGAGCACCGCCTGTTCAGTTTCGAGCTTTGCGATCTGGGCGCCAACCGACTGATCGGCGACCTCACGGATCGCGTTCAAAACGCCTGTGACAGCAACGATGATGCCGCCCGCTGCTTGACCGATCACGCTTTCCGAGCGGCCAAAACTGTCAACAAAGCCGCCCCATGCATCGGTGAGACCCTTGACCCGGCCGGTCAAACCTTGCTGCGCTGAGGCATCTGCACCGCCGACGCTCTCGGCAACCGCGTCTAGGATCGCCTGTTGAGCCTCGAACTGGCGGCCGGAGTCCACCAGCCCTTGGATCAGGTCGCGCTGGCCGTCGGTGAAGCGCACCCCGGCCCGCTCCAGGTTTTCCAGCGCCTGTTCCGGCTCGTCGAGCGCGGCGCCGAGCAGCTTGACGTTGCTGG
>JBAXKX010000146.1:0-7337 GCA_037135115.1 Rhodospirillaceae bacterium | reverse complement strand
AGGCCTTGCAACAGTCGCTCAACGTCCCGGCTGTGTTGGTGCTCGACCGGGTCGGACCTATGCGCTTTGCCGAGCGGCTGCGCGGTGCAGGTACCCGGTTGGTGTTTCCTCGCAAGGCGGTTGAGCCGGGGCTTCCGCTTGCGTTGGGTGGTGTCTCGGTCCATCTGTGGGACCTGACCGCGCTTTATGTCGGCTTAGCCAATGGCGGCACGGTGGTGCCGCTTACCGCTGAGCCAAGTGTAGTTGCTGAAGTAGGTGCCGGAGTCGGAGCCGGAGCCGGAGTCGGAGTCGGAGCTGGAGCCGGTGGCCGCTTGATGTCGCAGCTTGCGGCCGGTGAGGTGCGTCGCATCCTTGAGGGCACGCCGCCGCCGTCGGGGCTGGTGCCGATGGGGGAGGTCAGCCGGCGTCCGGCCATTGCCCTCAAGACCGGGACCAGCTTTGGTTTTCGCGATGCCTGGGCTTTCGGGGTCGGGCCGCGCCATACCGTCGGCGTCTGGGTCGGTCGTCCCGATGGCACCCCAAGCCCGGACCGTTATGGTCGGAACACTGCGGCACCCTTGCTCTACCGGGTTTTCGACTTGCTTGATGACCGAGTACTCGGGGGGAGCGGTGCCGGTTCAGGGGCCGTATCGGCTGGCCCGCAGTCATCAAGGCCGCCTTCGCTGTTGCGCCGAATCGAGGCCGGCAACCCCGAGCGTCGGCCGTTGGTCCTGGTTGATCCAGACCGGCTGAGGCTGGTGTTCCCGCTCCCTGGCGTGGTACTTGACCAGGAGGACGCCATAGAAGGCCCTTCTTCAATTCTTACTTTCAGCGCCGCCGGTGGCCGTCGCCCCCTGACCTGGGTGATCAACGGCCGGCCGTTGGCGGCATCACCGACCGGACGTGATGCCCAGTGGCACCCTGATGGTCCCGGCTTTGCCCGTGTTACCGTGATTGACGCCGATGGCCGCAGCGTCGGCGCTGACTTCCAGCTGCGTTAAGACTCATGAGTTAGTACGGGAAAAAATGCCTCAGCCTGTTATCATTTGCGCCGACGACTATGGCCTTGCGCCCGGTGTCAGCCGCGCCATTCTTGAGTTGATCGAGCGCGGGCGGCTGTCGGCCACCGGCTGCATGACCGCATCGCCGTTCTGGCCCGAGCACGCTACTTGGTTGCGGCCGTGGGCCGGGCGGGTCGATGTCGGTCTACACCTGACCTTGACCGATCATTCTCCATTGGGGCCGATGCCGGGGTTGGCCCCCGCAGGCCGATTGCCGCCGCTCACTCGTTTGATGCGGTTGGCCTTGTGCGGCGGGCTGGGTGGCACAGTGATTGCCCCTAGGATTGCCCCTAGGATTGCTGCCGAGATTGCCGCCGAGATTGCCGCCGAGTTTGCTCGTCAGCTCGAGTCCTTTCGTGCCGCGTTCGGGGCGGAGCCAGATTTCATCGATGGTCATCATCATGTCCATCTGCTGCCTGTGGTGCGCGACGCGGTGATTGCTGTGGTTGCGGCTAGCCCCGGAACCTGGGTCCGCGATTGTCATGAGCCGTTTCGCGCTATTTTCAGCCGGGGCGTCTCGGTGCCCAAGGCCATAGTGATTTCCGAACTTGGCCGTGGCTTGCACCGGCGAATCACCCAGCACCGCCTGCCCGCCAATTGTGGTTTTTGCGGGATTTACGATCTCACCGACCGAAATCCCTTTGGCGAGCTGATTTCACGCTTTCTAGACCCAACGGCCATCGCTTCGGCTCGGCCGCCTTTGGTCATGGTCCATCCCGGTTTTCCCGATGAGGAGTTGCGTCGCATTGATCCGGTTACTGATCAGCGTCGAGTCGAGTACGACACCCTTGCTGGTGCCGATTTTGCCGCGATGCTGGTTGCCCGCGATTTGCAGGTGACGCGCTTTGCAGGTGACGCGCTTTGCTAATCTCTGATCATAGCGCCGCTAATCCCAGCAGCAGGACGGCGAGCAGGCCCGCCAGCACTAGGCAGGCGACGCGGTGGAGGGCGAGGGCGCGGCCGATGTCGGCGGGAGTGGCGCGAGCGCGGCCCTGGCCGATCCAGATCTCGCGGACGGTCACATCCCCTGCTTGATAAGGGCCACCGAGGGCGAGGCCCAGAGCGCCAGCCATTGAGGCTTCAGGCCAACCAGTATTAAGCGACTTGTGATAGCGGGCATCCCTGATCATCGTGCGCAGGGCCTTTAGCGGCATGGCGCTACCCAGGAAAGCCGCAGCGCAGGCGATCAACGCGCCGCATAGCCGGGCCGGCAGGAAGTTGAGAACGTCATCGACTCGAGCCGTGATCATGCCGAAATATTCGTAACGCGGCGAGTGGCGGCCGAACGACTCGTCTAGGGCATTGACCGCCGTCCACAGCAGCACGCCGGGTAGGCCAAGCAAAATGTACCAAAAGGCTGGAGTTACAACGCCCTGGTTGAGGGACCTAGCGGCGGCCTCGATTGCTGCTCGGGCGACGGCATAGGCGTCCAGTGTCTCCGGGTTACGCCGGGTCAGGGCACCGACCTCGACGCGCGCGGTGGCCAAGTCCTGACGCTCGAGGCTGTGGCGGAGTCTGCGGATGCGCTGCCATGGCTCGCGCAGTTGAATGCAACACAGCAGCAGTAACAGTTCTAGACTCCAGCCGTAGGGCAATATCAGGCATGCCCAATGGAGTAGCCAGCCGGCCAGTGATGCTGTAGGAGCGATTACCAGCACGATCAGGGCACCCCGGAACAGCCGGGCGGTGTCGCCGCGTTCCCGGCGGTTAAGCTTGCGGTCCAGCAATGTGCCCAGCCGGCCAACCAGGGTTCTCGGTCCTGGCGGCAGGAATGAGGTCAAGCAGCCGACATTGGCATCAATGGCCAGAGCCGCCAGCAAAAGCAATACCGGCCCCGGACTTCCAAAAACAGGCAACGGCGTCATGCCGGTCATCTCGATTCAGTGCGCCCCATTTCGGCGCAGCAGTTCCGCCACCTGGGGATTGCGGCTTTCGCTAGCCCAATTGAGCGCGGTGCGGCCGGTAAAGTCGGCCTTGTCCACGGCGGCGCCGCCCTTGAGCAAAGCCTCGACCGCATCGGCCAGACCGCCTCGGGCTGCCACCATTAATGCGGTCAGGCCTTGATGATTGTTGATGTCGATCTTGGCGCTGGCTGCCAGTAACTGACGGATGATCACAGGGTCGCCGAGTTCCGCCGCCCTGTGCAAGGCGGAGTTGCCGTCGCGGTCGAGCAAACTGGTGTGGGCACCGAATTTTAACAGAAGCGCTACCATCTCGACGTTACCGGCCCTGATCGCAACGACCAGCGGTGTATTGCCGCGAATGTCGGTTATGTCCGGCTTGCTGCCGCGTATCAGCAGAGTCTTGGCCTTGGCCAAGTCGCCGGAGGTTGCGGCGGCCAGTAGCTCAGGTATGCCTAGCAGCGATATTTCAGCCCGTGCCGGGGTTGTCGCGGCACCGAAGGCTAAAACTGTTGCCGCAATCGCCAGGATAATCGCCGGGATAATCGCCGGGATATTCATTAGGAATCGCGTCGTTTTCCTCACTGTTTTCCCTCCCCAGGGCACCGGCGCGGCTCCCGCCACGGTATATTGTCAACAAGGCATTCACGGCATCACGAGCGATACAATATTTCCGGTGCCATCTTAACATCAAGGATGGTGGTAAGACCATCGTCCCGCCAGGCGCGGTAGAAGCAGGAGCGACGGCCGGTGTGGCAAGCCACGCCATCTTGCTCCACTATCATCAAAAGGGTGTCGCCGTCGCAATCGAGGCGCAACTCAACAAGGCGCTGGAACTGACCAGAGCGTTCGCCCTTGCGCCATAATGCACGGCGAGAGCGTGACCAATAGCAGACTTGTCCGGTGGTGATGGTTTCTGCCAGTGCCTCGCGGTTCATCCAGGCCATCATCAGCACCTCGCCGGTGCCGGCCTGTTGTGCAATTGCCGGTATCAATCCATTTGGATCGAAGAGGACGGTGTCGAGCAGAGTTTGAATATCCGGCTGGTTCTCCATTTTTAGTCCTTACACAAGCTAGCGCAAGCCTTGGTTAACATGCCGCGCGTAGAAGCCGAAAACCTTTGTCGAGGTCGGTGATCAGGTCGTCGATGTTTTCCAGCCCAGCATGAAAGCGAATCAGCGGCCCCGCGTCATTCCAGTTGGTCACAGTGCGGGCGCGGCTTGGTTGGCATGGCAATACTAGGCTTTCGAAGCCGCCCCAGCTGTAACCTAGCCCGAACAGGTTCAGCGCGTCGAGCATCGACGTGACAGCTGACTTGGCGCAAGGGCGCAGGGTTACGGCGAACAAACCGCAGGCGCCGGTAAAGTCGCGTCGCCACAGGGCGTGGCCGGGATCCTCGGGCCAAGCCGGGTAAATAATTCGTGCAACCTCGGCTTGGCGCGACAGCCAGTCACAAAGCGCGTCGGCGTTTTCGCCATGGCGCTTGAGTCGAACCGGCAAGGTGCGCAGACCGCGCAGGGCAAGGTAGATATCGTCAGGGCCGGCGCAGGCGCCAAAGCGGACGGCTGTCCGCTTGACCGTTTCATAGCAGTCGGCATTGCAGACGATCAGCCCAAGCATGGCGTCGGCATGTCCGACAATATATTTGGTGGCGGCATGGATGGAGACATCAACCCCGTGCTCGAACGGCCGGAAATAGAGCGGTGTCGCCCAGGTGTTGTCCATAAGTACCGTTGCGCCCGCAGCCTTTGCGGCGGCGGCGATGGCCGGCACATCTTGTACCTCAAAGGTGAGCGAGCCAGGAGACTCGACGAAGACCACGCTGGTTTCAGGCCGCATAAGCCGCGAGATGTCGGCCGCGATCAGCGGGTCATAATACTCGATCATGACGCCGTAACGGCCTAGCACCTCGTCGCAAAATCGCCGGGTCGGGCCATAGGCGCTATCGGTGATCAGCACATGGTCGCCGGCCTTGGTGAAGGCTGAAAGCGCGGTTGCAAGCGCCGCCAGTCCCGATGAGGTGGTGACCGCGTTGGCGCCGCCCTCCAGCTCCGACACCGCGCGTTCAAGCGCTTGCGAGGTTGGCGTACCGATGCGGCCGTAATTGATGATATCAAATGGTGCCGCGTCCGCAGCCTCCAATGCCGCCACGCTAGGGAATAGCACGGTCGAAGCATGATAGACTGGCGGATTGACTATGCCGTGGTGGGCAAATGGCGATAACCCACCATGGCAGGCGATGGTTTCGGGCTTGGTATCTGGCATTTTTCGGTATCCATTGCGGGCGATGCCGCCATCCCGGCACCGTCCCTGATGAAAAGCATACTTTATTCCTTTACTCAAATCGCTATGGAAGATGTTTTTTCGGTGTTCCCGAAGCCTTTTTGTCATCTGATCGCTGGGAAGTCGGCTATGGTGTGGACAATGTTGAACTGATCCAACTCCCACGCAGGTGCTTCAGGCCCTGATGCTTTAGGCCGATTTCATGCCCAACGGACCCTTGGCGGTTTACCGAGCCCGGAGGCGCGCCGGGATTCTGCGCTATGATACCGACCAAGAACTTGCGGTTGAGAAGTTAGAGAGCCTATCTCACGCCCTGACCGGCTACCGGCCTAATTTGGCTGCGGGGGCCAGGGCTGCGGGGGGTATGGATACAGAAGGCCGGGGCTTGGAAGGTTGGATGGCGCGGTTCGGCTTGTCCCGGCGACCAGAGCCGCCGCCTCAGGGCTTGTACCTCTACGGTGGTGTCGGTCGGGGCAAGTCGATGTTGATGGATTTGTTCTTCGATGCGGTTCCGGTTGAGCGCAAGCGGCGGGTCCATTTTCACCAGTTCATGATTGATGTCCATTCCCGGATGCACGCCTTTCGTTCCGCCATTAAATCAGGTGATCCCGGAGTTAGGGGCACCGGTGTTAGGGGTGCCGGAGTTAGGAGCGTGGACGAGGCGCTCCCCGATTTCGCCCGCAAGCTAGCCGCTGAAGCCTGGCTGCTGTGCTTTGACGAGTTTCACGTCACCGACATAGCCGACGCCATGATAATGGGACGTTTGTTTACCATTTTGTTTGATTTGGGGGTTGTCGTGGTGGCAACTTCCAATTGGGAACCTGACTTATTGTATAAGGGCGGCTTGCAGCGTGAGCTTTTCCTGCCTTTCATAGCGCTCCTCAAACGCCGTTTGGACCTGCTCGCCCTCGACGGCGGCATTGATTATCGACTCGATCGGCTCAGGGGTGTGCCGGTCTATCATCACCCGCTTGACGCCGGAACCGCTCGCCAGTTGGCCGAAGCCTTTGCCAGCCTGACCGACAATGCACCCGGCGAGCCTGATCATTTGCTGATCCAAGGTCGTCGCATCGAGATTCCGCGTGCTGCCAAGGGGGTGGCTTGGGTCGATTTCTGGGATTTGTGCGCCAAGCCGTTCGGGTCGGGCGATTTCATCGCTATCGCTACCCATTTTCACACAGTGATCCTCGATAATGTGCCGATTTTGCAGGCCTTCCAGCGCAATGAGGCGAGGCGTCTGACCAACCTGATTGATGCCCTTTACGAGCACCGGGTCAATGTTATTGTCGCTGCCGCCGCCCCCCCTCAGGCTCTTTACACTGAGGGCACCCATGCCTTTGAATTTGAGCGCACGGTTAGCCGGCTGATGGAAATGCAGGCGGAGGATTATCTTTTGAAGCCGCATCTGACGTAATAATTCTTGGTGCTATGACCAGGAACAAGCAACAGATCAGCAGCATCAGGCCGAGGATGCTGTCGCCAAATCGAGCATAAAGGGTCGGTTGTGGCAGGGCTGGCGGCAGTGCCGTGTCGATAATTCCCGCCTTACCTAGACTTAGCCATGCCGTAATCCGGCCATAGGAGTCGACTACTCCGGAAATGCCGGTATTGGCGACCCTGACCAAAGGCAGGCCTTCCTCCACGGCACGGGTTTGGGCGATGGCAAAGTGCTGATGCGGCCCAGCCGTGCGACCGTACCAAGCGTCGTTGGTCAGGTTGAGCAACCAGGCTGGGCGGTCGCCATCGTCGATAACTGCGCGGGGAAAGATCGCTTCGTAGCATATTAGCGGGCTGACCGGTGGCAATCCGGGCAAATGCAGGGTTCGCGGTCCCGGCCCCGGCGAAAAGTCGGAACCGCGAGCGGCGATGGCGCCAATAGGTAGCCAGGACGGCAACAGCTCGCGGCCCGGGATGTATTCGCCGAACGGAACCAAATGGAACTTGTCGTAGCTGGCGATGATACGTCCGGCTCCATCTTCGGCTATCATGCTGTTCCAGAAGCGAACGCTGTGTTCTGGAACCGGGGCCGGTTCAAGGGTCGCGCGCGGCGCAACTTTTGGTTCAAGGGTCGCGCGCGGCGCAACTTTTGGTTCAAGGGTCGCGCGCGGCGCAA
>JBAXKX010000145.1:0-7500 GCA_037135115.1 Rhodospirillaceae bacterium | reverse complement strand
GGGGGGGGGGGGGGGGGGGGTAGATAAAACCCTTGACAGTATTGGATAGTCCATTAAAAACTCGCGGAGTTTGAAGTTACTGCTTGAGGAAAATGTAATGGCTCAACCGATGCCGATGCCGATGCCGATACCGCCGTTGGGAGAAATCGAAAATGAGGGCGTGCGTCAGGCTGTGGCCGCCAAGGGTACGGTAGCCGCCAAGGGTGCTGTCGGGGGCAAGGCGGTCGGCGCCGCAGGAATTGATCAGGAGGTGGCACGTCAAACCGCCTCCCTGAAGGCCATGGCCGGCGGTAAGTTTGCCGGAGCCAAGGCAGGGGGAACGAAAATTGCGGGGGCCAAGGCAGCGGCGACGGCCGGGCTTGACAAGGAAGCCCTACGAGAAATGCTCGCGGCCAAGACGGCGGCAGGTGCTAAGGGCGCTGCAGTCACTGCAACTGGGGCCGGTGCCAAGACTGCCGCAGTCACTGCAGCTGGTACGGGGACCGGCGCGATGGGCCAGGTTGGCATAAACCAGGCTGCGGTTGCCGCTACGGCGATTCCGGCCGCCAATACAGCGCAAGCCATGACCACCGGTGGCACCATCTGGTCGGGCAAGGGGCTGAGCCTAGGGCTTGGCCTGGGACTCGGCGCCTTGGGTCCGGTTTTGCTCATTGCCGCCGGAGCCGCTGCGGCCTATGGATTCTGGCGTTACCGACAAGAACATGAAGATTATGTCGGCAACGAAGACGACGAGAGCAACGATTTGGCTGAAGCCCTGGCCCCCAACGCTAAGGCCCCTAACTCCTCGGCGAGGACATAAGTACATGACCGGTTTATTGGGTTGGCTGCCCGAGGGCGGGACGTTACGGACAAGGCTTTTGGCCGCCCTCAGCTATCTTGGTATACTTTGTTTTATCCCGCTTTTATTCAGCCGGGGTGATCCCTATGTCAATTTTCACGCAAGGCAGGGACTGGTGATCTGGGGATGGGGAGTGTTGGCGCTGTTCTCCCTCGCCGTTCCAGGGTTCGGCTGGTTCTTTCGTATCTCGTCCAGCCTCATATCCATGCTCTGCCTGATCGGGATCGTTTCCGCCCTGCTCGGGAAATCTTGGCCATTCCCAGTAGTCCACGGACTGTCGGAAAAATTATAGATTTGCGACAATTATAGACTTGTGACGGCGGGCGCAGCAGGAAGCTTTGATATAAGGGCATTTACGCTGCAAGCTGTTTTCCTGAATTAACCTATTGACAATCGCCATGACGCACCGCACTCTCACTGCGAATGAGAATGAGTTGCGAATTATTTAGTCCCGAGGAGGGACATATGGCGGCAGAACAAATGGCGGCAGCACTGAATCTAAAGACGGCTTCGAGCAACAGTGCGCCCGCCACCAAGTTTACGGTGGCCGATCTCATCGCCGGGCAAAGGGGCACCGTCGTTGGCATCGCCAAGGGTGACAACACCCTGAGACGCCGCCTGACCGCCCTGGGCATCATCCGCGGCACCGAGATCACGCTGGACCGAACGGCACCGTTAGGCAACCCACGGGCCTATTCCCTGCTCGGCTACCTGCTCTCGCTCCGTAACGAAGACGCCCGAAACATCCAGATCAGCATAGCCTGAACAACATCGCCTGAACGGCATCAATTGCCGCTTTTGTCGGTGAGAACTATTAATGGTCGATGCTGGAGAATGCCTTGGAGCACCGTAACAACCCTATTACTGCAATGCTGGTCGGCAATCCCAACAGCGGCAAAACGGCGCTCTATAACCAGCTGACCGGCGACCACGCCTTAATCGCCAACTACCCCCGCGTCACCGTGTCGCAGCGCTCCTGCAAGGCTAACCACAATGGCACCTCCCTTAGGGTAATCGACCTCCACGGCATCTACACCCTGAACGGCGACCTGCCCGAAGAGCGGGTTGGACGCGATGCCATTCATTACGACCACCCCGATGTGGTCATCAACGTGCTGGACGCTGGCAACCTCCATCGCAGCCTGTTTCTAACCATGCAACTGGTCGAAATGGGGCGCCCATGCGTGTTCGTGCTCAATATGATCGACGAGGCGCGGAGTCGTGGCATCACTATCGATACCAGAGCACTGGCGGAAGCGCTTGGTGGACCGGTAATTGAAACAGTGGCGACGACAGGTCATGGCATCAGCGACTTGGTCGAGGCAATCAAGACCACAGAACGGCGGCATGGCTGGGTTGTGCCCGATGTTCATTATGGCGACGAACTTGAGGCGAATATTCGCCGCATCCAAGCAATCATCGTAGACCTCCACCCCGCCGCCCTCGAATCGGGGGAGAGCCGATGGCTGGCAATCAAGCTGCTTGAAGGCGACAGCGACATATTAGAGCGTGAAGGTGATCACGAGACTCTAATAACTGAAGTAAGAACAGCCTGCGCTGAACTTGAAAACCATCATGGCGAAGAATGTGCGATGATGATAGCACACGCTAGATTCCTTTTTATCGAGGAGTTGCTGAAAAAAATTCGCCATGAGTCTTCGACGCCGTCAACATCTAGCAAATGGCTAAACGTCATTGACGATTTACTGCTTCATCGACACCTTGGTTTGCCGATTTTCTGCATCCTGTTATGGACTATGTTTCAGTCGACCTTTACCTTCGGAGCGATACCGGCAAGCGCCATCGGGGCGGCGGCGCAGTGGGCGACTAACCATCTCGACTCCCTAATCCCGCCCGGCCAGTTCCACGACCTGATGATCAACGGCGTGATGGCAGGCGTAAGCGGCACAATCGTATTTTTGCCCAACATCGTAATACTATTTTTATTCATGGCGCTGTTCAACGAGACCGGCTACCTCGCCCGAGTAGCCTTCCTGCTCGACCGCTTAATGCGCGCCTTCGGTCTGCACGGCAAGGCGCTGATCCCGCTGATCATGGGCTTTGGCTGCAACGCTGCCGCCGTGATGGCCACCCGTTCCATCGAGGCCCCTCGCGCCCGACTGATCGCCATTCTGGTGGCGCCCTATGTCAGCTGCTCGGCTCGGTTGCCGATCTTTATCCTGTTCGCCGGGGCCTTTTTTGACGACTGGGCTGGTAGCGTGGTCTTTGCCCTCTATATTCTAAGCGTCCTGGTCTCGCTGGGAGCTGCAGTGTTGTTTGACCGCACCCTGGCCGCTGGCGACGAGGAGTGCTTTGTCATGGAGTTGCCTCCCTATCGCAAGCCGCAACTTGCCTCGTTGCTTTGGCAGATTTGGGACAGCGCCCAAGACTACCTGCGCAAGATCGGAGGGGTGATCGTGATTGGTTCGATCGCCATCTGGTTCCTCCAGCAATTCCCGGTGGCTGCACTAGACATGCCGCCAGAACACAAACTGGCGGCTAGTTACCTCGGTAAGATCGCCGCAATAGTGCATCCAGCCTTCACGCCGCTCGGGTTCGGCCTCAACGACACCATCGCCATCATGACCGGGCTGATCGCCAAGGAGACTGTGGTTAGCAGCTATGCCGTGCTCAATGCCCAAGACAAAGGTTCAGCAGCATTGCGTCAAGCAATCGCCGGCAGTATGACTCCAACCGTCGCCATCGCCTTCATGGTCTTCGTGTTACTTTACACACCGTGCCTGACCACATTGGCGGTAATCCAGCGTGAATCGGGCAGTTGGCGATGGGTCGGGGTCTCGCTGGGATGTTCCCTGATTTTCGCCTGGGGTGCCGCGTTCGTGGTTTCTATATTCGGAGGTTTTTTGGTATGACCAATGGAACCTGGGTTGATACCGCCGCCCTGGTAGTGGTCGGTTTGGTCTGTGTTGCCATTATCGGCCGCCGTCTACTCGCCCTCTTTGTCAAATCCCCATCTTCCGGTTGCAGTTCCTGCTCGAAATGCGGCGGAGCCGGATCTCAGGGCGAGACCAAGGCACCTTGCCCGTGACGGCTGGCGCGATGGCTGGCGAAGTCGCTAATGAAATCGCCCTTCAGGCCTTGGCGGTGTTTCTTGATACCGCGCCATGGCTGGTGGTCGGACTGGTTGCAGCCGGGCTGGTCAAGACCTGGATGCCGGCCGACACCATCGGTCGTTGGCTGGGTGGTCGAGGCTTGCGGCCGACCCTTCTTGCCGCACTGATCGGCGCACCACTGCCTTTGTGCAGCTGCGCCGTACTGCCGGCTGCGGTCTCGCTGCGCCAAAACGGCGCGCCACGCGAGGCGGTGACGGCATTCCTGATTGCCACCCCCGAGACGGGACCGGATTCGATCGCCCTAACCTATGGAATGCTTGGGCCGTTCTTCGCCGTAATTCGCCCTTTAGCCGCGATTGCCTGCGCCGTAACCACCGGCCTTCTTATGCTGGTGCTACCGCCAGACCGTCGCCCAGGCGTCAAGCCTGCCGCTACCGCTGCCGCCACTGCCGCCACTGCCGCCACTGCCACCGATGCCACCTCAGAATGCCGCACCGCACGGTGCTGTGGCGAAGGCGAGATAAAACCGGCGGGAAATGGACCGTTTTCCCGAACCGCAACGGGTCGGACCCTGGCTGGCATCAACTACGCCTTCACCTCACTGTTCGAAGACCTTGCCCCCTGGTTGGCCCTGAGCCTGCTTGTCGCCGCAATCACCGCCGTGCTGGTGCCGCCCCATGCAATGGAAGGTTGGGGCAACGGACTGCCGGCCATGCTGGCGATGCTGGCCTTGAGCATCCCCATGTATGTCTGCGCGGCCGCGTCCACGCCGCTGGCGGCAGCGCTGCTGCTCACCGGGGTTTCGCCGGGCGCGGTCATGGTGTTCCTTCTTGCCGGCCCGGCCACCAACCTTGCCACCATCGCAGTGGTGCGGCGCGAGTTTGGCGGTGCCGCCAGTATAGTCTACCTCGGCGGCATGATCGCGTGCAGCCTTGCCACCGGGCTGTTGACCGATCTCGCCGCCCCCTTGCTGTTCGACCCGGCGATACTCCACCCGGGCATAAACGAAGCGGGCATAAACGAAGCTGGCATGACTTTACCATCCCTGGCCGGAGCTGCTGTGATATTGGTACTCATCTTCCGAATGGGCTGGAGTCGCCTGCCGGCGTACTTCAAACCGGCTCGGCAGTAACGACAACAGGAACGAAGGCGATGTGAACATCGCTGGCGTGGTGGAGCTGTTGAACGATGCTTTGCTTCAGGCTCTCGGCAAGAACATGAGCCTGAGCGGCGGTGCAAACACTATCAATCTTGAGGCGCAAGTCCAGCGACCAAGTCTCTCCCATCCGCCGCCCGCGCAGGTCGTCAACCCCGAGCACGCCGTCATGAGCTACCGCGATTAGGCGAGCCCGCTCCAACACCTCATCCGGAACCGAGCCGTCCATCAACCCATTAATGCTGCTCCAGGCGACTCGCACGCCGACTCGGAGCACCAAAAACGACACCAAGATTGCCGCGAGGTGATCAGCGACCAGCCAACCCAACAGCGACAACGAAATCCCGGCCAGCACCGCCAGCGACGACAGCGCGTCGCCCCGATTGTCGGCAGCGGCGGCCAATATCGCCGGACTGTTATTACGACGGCCGACACAACTCAGATAGCGATGCATCAGCTCGGCGGTCAAAGCCGACACGATAGCGCCGACCAAGGCAATCGGCAGCGGCGGCACGAGGTCACCGTTACTAACATGCGTGATGTTGTGCCACAGGAAGGCCAGGGAACCGGCAATCAGGCTGACGCCGATGAAGTTAGCCGACAGAAACTGAACCTTGCCAAATCCATAGGGAAACAATCGGGTCGGCGGTTGGCTGGAAAGCCTAATACTAGCCAGATTGATGCTTTTGGTCAAAAAGTCGGCAAACGAGTGCAGCGCATGGGCCTGGAGCGCCATACTACCAGTGAGCGCGCCAAGCAGATTCTTAAAGACGGCAAGAGCCAACGCCGTCAACAAATCCGTCCACGCTGCCGCATCGCGGCAATCCCGACACAAAACTTTTTTCCGCATTCTTGAATCGTCCACACGCACATCATAAATTAGCGTCCGTGAAACTACCACACCAACCCGCAGCAATCACAGAGGTTTATCAGCACCACCAACAAGGCATTTTCCGAGCCCGGGCCGCTGCGGCGTTGACAGCATGGGTTCCCGAAACTATATTCGCCAAGGAATGGGACCTGTTACTTTGTGCCCGTGGATTTTCGCGATTTGATCAAGATGGCGCATACCGAGCTAAATCCGGGCCGGATGCACCCGGGAGCCATGGAAGTTTGCTGGCGTGAAAATTAAACAGGAAACCCTGATCAGCGTAACGATCCTCACCGTGGTGACGGTGGTGGTAATCGGGGTCTGGACCAGTGGTTTTGGCCTCTTCAAGCACACCTCGATGCCGGCATCGGTCGCGACAATGGTCTCGATCTGGAGCAACGAGGTGTCGAGGAGCAATGGCTGGGCTCGGCCGCAAAGTCCGCCAACCGCCCCGGCGGATGTCGTCAATGGATTTACTCCCTCTGTGCCGACGGCCGCGCAACCGCTCACGGTTGGCGCTGGGCTGGAGGGTGAACTTGAGGCGGCAGCACCCAAGCCGCCTAATTTCGTTCCCGACAACCTGCAACTCTATGAGGCGCACTGGCAGGGCATGGACACCCGCCTGCTGACTTCGGAGCTACGGCGAAAATTAAGGTTTCCCAAGGGATTGACGGGAATTGTCGTCGGTGAAGTTACCCTGGCCGCCGCACGCTCCGGCCTGCTTGGTGGCGATGTCATTATTGCCGTCGAAAATCAGGCGGTGACTACGCTGGAAAACTTTCAGGAGGCGACCCGGACAGTCGCAACAAGCAGGGAGGCGTCAATAGCGGCGTTGCGCAGGACGGGGGTCCGTGATCCCGCCGGCAACCGCTCGACCATGGTCCGCCTGAACTTGGTTCTGACCGCAGAGCGTGAGCTGGGATTCGCTCAGGTCGAGGCGGCGCCGATGATCAAGCCGGGCGACCCCCGCCCCCATCCCGATCGCGGCGTCTGCACACAATGCCATGCCATCGGTACCGGTTTTGAGCTTGCTCCCGACCCAGATCTGATAACATTACCGCCACCGATGCTCTCAAGGGAAAATCTGGCCAGGGGGCTGAGACCCCACGAAGATCGCGGGCCATGCCAAGCCTGTCATGTGGTGACACCGTAATTTCATACTATAATATAGCTTGATGTTGCTTGATGAGGATGCCGTCATGAATCCGAAAATCCCACTACCGGACACAGCGGGTTTCTATCTGGAGATCGGATCGGCCGTGCTGTCGCGATGCACCTCGAAGCTGATCTCCGGGTTTCAGTCGATCTTCGTGGTTGATGACGATGCCAAGACCAACTATTATCGCAAAACCGGCATCGAACACACCAAGAACGGTCGCTACGAACGCGCCTTACCGCTACTTGATTATGTTTCGGCACGGCGACCGGATGACCTGGAAATCATGCTCCACCTTGGCTTGTGCCAGATCAAACTTGGTCGCAAGGAGGATGGCATGAAGCTGCTAGAGGCCGCCCAACTCCTCGACTCGACTAATCCTAACACCACCAAGGTTCTTGGCCT
>JBAXKX010000144.1:0-7535 GCA_037135115.1 Rhodospirillaceae bacterium | reverse complement strand
GGTGCTAGCCGGCGACAAGTTCCTGCAGGAAAAGAAGATCGTCAAGATTATCACACCAGCCGCAGGGTCCGCCTCAATGACCCAGTGGGTCAATCCCCCGGTAGATGATCTTTATATGTTCAGGTTCGCAGCGGCAGATAACATCCAGTCGGCGATGGTGGTCGAGGAGGCGATTCTCCTCAAGTTCAACAAGGTTGCCGTGCTTCATGATGCCACCAATTATGGCGTCTCGGGTCGTGACGACCTTACCCGACGGATAACCGCCGACGGCAAGCTGGCCATCGTTGCCACCGAGAAATTCAATATTGGCGACAAGGACATGAGCGCGCAACTCCTGCGGGCCAAGGCCTCCGGCGCGCAGGCGGTGCTGATTTGGGGTATCGGCCCGGAGTTGGCGGCGGTTGCCAACGACATGGCCAAAATCGGTTTCAAGGTACCGCTGATCGGGGGCTGGACGCTTTCGATGTCCAATTTCATCAATAACGCCGGTGCCAATGGCGATGGGGCACTGATGCCGCAGACCTTCATTGAGGAGCCAGTCACTAAGGCGGCAGCCTCCTTCATTGAGGCATATCACAAGGCATACGCCGTGGCGCGGATACCCTCTCCGGTTTCGGCGGCTCAGGGCTATGACGCTGTATTGCTGCTGGCGGCTGCGGTCAAGCAGGCCGGCTCAACCGATCCCCAAAAAATTCGCGATGCGCTGGAAGACCTGCGCGAGCCGGTTAACGGAGTGATCGCAACCTGGAAAAAGCCCTACTCCAAATGGGACGCGGCGCACCCCGAAACTCATGAGGCTTTTCGCCGCGAGAATGTGGTCATGGGCATGGTTAACGGCGGCCGGGTAGTGTTCGCCAATCCTGATGATCGGGCTCGGCTAGAAAAGCGCTAAAGCAGAGCGGTATTAAGCTTGTAAGGTCGGGTGACTGGGAGGCTGGGAGGCTGGGGGCTGCACATCTGGCCCCCACCGGTTCCTTAAGGCAACTGGCCAACTTAAGTTTTATAGTTTCGACTTGGTTCCCTTGGACGATCCGCCTATGGAATTGATAAACAACGGCCAGATGTTGGTAAGCGGCGCCGCCATGGGTTTTGTGTACGCGCTGGTGGCCTATGGCTTCCAAATGACCTATGCGACCAGCAAGTCGATCAACTTTGGTCAGGGCGAGTTGGTGATGGTTTCAACCTTCATTAGCTTGACGGCGGCGGAATCTGGTCTCCCCTACGCCCTGGTGGTACCTCTGGGTTTGCTCGTCGGGGCCGGACTTGGTCTGTTTGTCGAGCGGGTTGCGGTGCGGTTCGCCCTGGCCCAAAAAAGCGAGGGCTGGATTCTGATGACCATTATTCTCGGCCTGTTCGCTATTTCGGCGGCCGAGAACATCTGGGGCAAGGATGAACGCCCATTTCCGACGCCGATCGGCCGGGCCTCGCTGGACATTGGCGGCGGCATCGGCGTAACCCCGGTTGAGTTGTCGGTGGCTTTGGGCGTCATCCTGGTGATGGTGTTGATCGAGGTTTTTCGGCGTTGGACTCTGCTCGGCAAGGCGGTTGACGCGGTAAGCGCTGATCGCGATGCTGCTGAATTAATGGGCATATCCGCCACTACAGCTATCGCCATTTCCTACGCCTTGTCGGGGGCGGTGGCGGCTTTTGCCGGCATTTTGGTGGCACCGATCACCTCGGTTGGCCCATCAATGGCCGCCACCCTGATCCTGAAGGCTTTTTCGGTCGCAGTGGTTGCCGGGCTCCAATCCGGCGGCGGGGTAGCCGTGGTCGGGATCGGGCTTGGCATCCTGGAAAGCCTCGCCAGTTTTCATATAGGTTCGGGCTGGCGTGAAACCCCCGGCCTGATTTTGCTCATTCTCGCCCTCGCCCTGCGGCCCAACGGCATATTCGGCAAGGCGATAATCCGAAAGGTGTGAGCACAATTGATCACCAAACGCCAAGCGACGGAAGCCACCGCCCTTTTGCTCATGGCTGTGGTGCCGCTAGTTTTCGGCGGCAACGCCTATATTATGGGTCTGATTACCCTCGTGGTTATCTATGCTATCACCTTGATCGGTCTCGACGTCACCGTCGGCTATCTGGGGCAGGTTAATCTTGGCCACGCGGCTTTCATGGCGCTCGGCGCCTATGCTGCCGGACTGGCGACGACCAAACTCGGTTGGAGCATGGCCCCTTCGTTGCTGGCGGCCATGCTGGTCGGCCTAGTTACCGGCGCCTTGCTAGCCTTGCCGGCCTTGAGACTGGAGGGGCCGCAGTTCGCGTTGGCGACCCTCTCTTTTGCCTCGCTCGTGGTCATACTTCTCAACGAGTTGGAGGGTCTGACCAACGGAGCCCAGGGCCTGTCCCTGGTTCGACCGGCGCTGTTCGGCATAAAATTGTCCCCCGCCGGGTTTTACTGGATGTGCCTAGCGCTGCTCAGCCTGATCTGGATGGGTATGCGCAATCTGCTGTCTTCTCATTGGGGGCGTAGTTTTGAGGCGTTGCGCGACAGTCCGATCGCCACCGATGCGGTTGGAGTGTCAGTCTATGGACGCAAAGTAACAGCATTCGCACTCGGATCGTCTTTGGGCGGCTTGGCTGGCGGCCTTTATGGCTTTGATTTCCAGTATCTGCAACCTGACAGCTTCCGCTATGATCTGATGGTCATTTTGTTACTGGGGGTTGTTTTAGGTGGGCGCAAGTCGCTGTGGGGTGCCCTGTTGGGGGCGGTACTAATCGTGATGCTGCCAAATCTCTTGTCTGCGCGTCCGGTTTTCGCGACTATCGCTATTCTTGGCTTTGTGGCATCACTGCTGGCCGCTTGGCATAGACGACGGATTTCATCAACGATAAGCTTCCAAGCGGCGGCTCCTATTGCCGCAACCGGGTTGATGGTGCTGGGCGGCCTATTCGCACAAAGCCTGGAGGATTGGCGCAAGGCAGTATTCGCCTTGATTCTTTTCGCCGTAGTGGTGGGGCTGCCGGAAGGGGTGATGGGCTGTGTCGAACGCGCTCTGGCCGGACTGTTCAGGGTCGGCCGGCGGCCGCTGCCGCTGCCCTGTTCACTGGATGAGGTGCTTCCGGCCCAAGAGCCGGACCAAGAGCCGGGCCTAGAGAATAACGGCGCCGTCCGGCTCGAAGTAGTCGGACTGTCGTGCCGTTTTGGTGGGCTGGTGGCCCTAGACAGGTTCAATATGAAGGTGCGGGCGGGCGAGGTTCATGGCCTGATCGGGCCCAACGGCAGCGGCAAATCCACCGCCATCAACGTAATTTCAGGCCTTTATCCGCCAGCTACGGGTTATGTCCGCTTGGATGGCCGGCTATTACCCAGCGGCAATCTGGTGCGGGCGGCAAGGGCCGGCATCGGCCGGACCTTTCAGAATCTGCAATTGTTTTTCGGCCTTTCAGCCCTTGAGAACGTCATGGTGGCACTACGCCATGTTTATTGCCTACCTCTCCCGCTGATCATGCTCGGTTTTGGTGTGCGCGAGGAGGAAACCGCCCGTTCCGAAGCGCTGTCGCTACTCAATCTGGTCGGTCTTGGCGATCACGCCGAGATTAAGGCCCAGGACCTGCCCTATGGTGCTCAGAGATTCCTTGAAATCGCCCGCGCGCTGGCCTGCCGTCCACGATTGTTGATCTTGGATGAACCAGCGGCCGGCTTGTCATTGCCCGACATCAAGACCCTGCTGGGGATCATGGATCGCATTCGCGAGCGGCGCATTCCAGTCATCTTGATCGAGCACCACATGGATGTTGTCGCCCAACTGTGCGACCGCGTCACCGTGCTTGACGGCGGAAAAGTCATCGCCACCGGCACTCCGGGAGAAATCCAGACCGATCCCGAGGTGATCCGTGCCTATCTCGGCTCAATTGCCTGTACCGGGGGTGCCTGCACAGGGGTCGCAAACAATAAGACGAGTTCGGCGGCATGCTGACCATAGAAAAACTTACGGCGGGATACGGTGCCAGTGCTGTTCTGCACGGCATCGACCTTTCGGTGGCGGACGGTCAGGTTGTAGCCGTGATCGGACCCAATGGCGCTGGCAAAACTACCCTGATGCGAACAATCTCCGGGTTGCTTTCGGCACGTTCCGGACATATCCGCCTGGACGGGCAGGAGATAGGCCAGATTCCCGCCAACCGTCTGGCGCGGCTGAGTTTGGCGCATGTTCCAGAGGGACGCCGTGTTTTCGCCCCCCTCTCGGTTGAGGATAATTTATTATTGGGCGGTTACAGCCGTCTGCCCAAACTGTTCGGTTTCGCTTCAAAAGCCCGCCCGGATCTCGACCGGGTCTATGACCTATTTCCAAAATTGCGCGAACGTCGACGTCAGTCCGCCGGAACGCTGTCGGGCGGAGAACAACAGATGCTGGCCATTGGCCGAGCCCTGATGATCAAGCCTCGCCTCCTATTGCTTGACGAACCGTCAATGGGGCTTGCACCAGTGATGGTACAGGAGGTGTTCGCCACCATCAAGCGTCTGCGCTCGGAGGGCACCACGATGCTACTGGTCGAGCAATTCGCAGAAAGCGCTTTGGCCCTCGCCGATTATGCCTATGTCATGGAAGGTGGCCGTATCGCCTTTTCAGGACGGGCGAGCGATTTGGCCGTTGATCCCCGGGTGATCGAGATTTATCTCAACGGCGGCGACCAAGGCAACGCGCCATAACAACGAGCCATAACAAAGATATTAGGGTCCGGGACATCAAGGCCGCAGTGGGGTCAATGGGGGCAGCGGAGTCAATTAGCCAAGCCCCTTGTGCTTATAGACCAAACCGATACAATTCAGATGCCGCGTTTATTGCCGTGTGTCGCCCTGAGCTACACAAACCGAGGTTGTATTTTGATGAATTACGTTCATAGTTTTATCCTAATCGTTGCGATGACAAGCATAACCGCCTGCGCCGGGCTGCAACCTCCCGAATACCAGACTCTGAACATGCGGATAACCATTGAGGAAAAAGCCTCGCATAGGGACTATGTCGA
Source organism: Rhodospirillaceae bacterium (assembly GCA_037135115.1). Taxonomy (GTDB): domain Bacteria; phylum Pseudomonadota; class Alphaproteobacteria; order Azospirillales; family Azospirillaceae; genus BOG-933. The sequence goes on along the minus strand of JBAXKX010000144.1, from coordinate 2,564 downwards.
ACTTGGTCAATGTGGTTCATCCCACTGGGGCGCGCACGCCAACGCCATCACCTATGAAAAGGCGGTGCTGTTCGATCTGTTCAATCAAACCCGACGGGCAAACGTCTTTACCGTCGCCATTACCGGCAAGAACGGCTCGCCGCTGTCCAAGGACGTAGCCATCAGGTCGGACGATTCCAAGCCGGTTGAGTTGATCGTTGACACCGGCAGCGAAGTCGTGAGTTTCGACATGGGCGAAGCGGAACAGAACTGCCAGTTGGCCACGGCAATGGTCCCGCGCTGTTCCTGCTCACAAGACGCCATCGGCCAAGCCGTCAAGCTCAAGACGCACAAACTGCCGCCGGAGTTCTTTGATAAAGATGTCGCCGGCTATAATCTGTCGGTAAAGGTAAAGGATTGGTAAGGCAGCCGATTGAACCGCCGGTAAAGATCGCCGTCATTAACCGCTTCTATCCGCCCGACCCGGCGCCAACCGGGCGGGCCGCCCAGAGTCTTGTTCAGAGTCTCACGACCGAACTACCGGGTTGTGAGATCACCGTATACACGACGCGCGGGGTCTATGACCGGCGACCGACAGCCGGGCAGGCCGCAGCCGGGGTATCGCTCGTCACAATTCCCGCACTTTATCAGGGCAAACAACCAATTCTGCGCTTGCTATCGTCCGTGGTCGAAGGCCTGCGGCTGGCCTATTTGGCAACCAGGCGGGCCGACCTAGTGATTTCCCTTACGGACCCTCCGCTGCTCTCATTCTGGGTGGCGCTGTTTGTTCGCCGGTCCGGGTGTGCGTGGATAGAGTGGGTAATGGATGTCTATCCCGACTTTCTGGTTGCGGCCAGGGTAGTCAAACCTAACAATCCTATATATCTCTGGCTATGGCGGCTGGCCTGCGGCCATCGGCCCAACCGGATCATCGCTCTGGGCGAGCCTCAGCTCGCTTACCTGCACCGCACGCGCGGCATGGCCACACCGGGTTTCATCCTGCCAGCTGGAGTTCTGCCAGCCGGAGCGCTGCCGGAACCTGCTCCAATTCTGGCTACATCCGGTCTGGTCCGGCTTGCCTATGCCGGCAATCTAGGCGACGCCCATTGCCCGGAGCTGGTGGCGAGACTGATTGAGCGGGCGACGGATCGGGGCTTCCACTTCGATGTCTCGGTCCACGGCTCGAGGGCAAAGTGGTTGCGTCGTCGCTTGGCCGGCCGGTCAATGGTGCGGTGGCACGACTTCCTGGCCCAAGACCAGCTAGCAGAAGCCGACTGCCACCTTGTGACCCTGTCTGCCGCCGCCACTTGGCTATGCGTGCCGTCCAAGGCGGTGTCGGCGGTCTGTATGGCGCGCCCGGTCATCTTCGCCGGTAGCGCCGACGCCGATAGCTGGGCGATGCTGGGCCAGACCGGATTGCTGGCCGGATGGCTGATTGCCGAGCAAGCGAATGGCGGCTTTCGCGACGCCGATATCGACAATGTGCTGGCGGCTGTGGCGAAGCCTCAGGAGCGCGAGGCCAAAACGGCCGCAGCTAAGGAACTTGGAGACCGGCTCCGCGCCATGGAGGCGGCGACCCAGCGTGAAATTGCCGCATGGATAGCGGATCATATTATCGTGCCGAAGGCTTGACTCATGGCCAAGCCTTTGGCCGCGCCACGAGGCGCGCGACGGCAGTCGCCGCCGAACACCAACGCCCCCTCGCTATGAAGCGCAACACCTTGCTCACTGAAGGTTTCCCATGACGAGTTGCGCACCAATTTCCGTCTTCGTCCTGACCCGCAACGAAGAAACAAATTTGCCTCAGCTGCTTGATACGATAGCGGGTTGGGCCGAGGAAATTGTTCTGGTCGATTCGTTTAGTACCGATCGCACCCTGGAGATAGGTCTGGCCCATGATTGCCGGATCATTCAGAATCCATTCGTCAACCACGCCGTGCAGTGCAATTACGCACTGGACCATGGCAGTTTTGCCCATGACTGGTTGCTTCGGCTCGACGCCGACGAGATTATGCCGGAGGCGCTGAAGGCCGAGCTAGCCTTGATTGCCTGCACCGCTCCCGCCGAGGTGACCGGCGTCTACTTGGATCGCCGAATATATTATATGAACCGATGGCTGCGCCACGGCGGTCTTTATCCCAACCGTATTTTGCGCATGTTCCGGCATGATGCCGGCCGTTTCGAGCTGCGCACCGAAGAGCATTTCCTGTTGACGCGCGGCCACGCCATGGTAGCCAAAAACGATTTCCTCGAAAATAACCGAAATAACACTTTGAAATACTGGCTAGGTAAGCACGCTGACCTGTCCGACGGCGAAGTTGCGGACACAATGACGCTGGACCGGCCGAACAGTGAAGGCATCAAGCCGCGCCTATTCGGGGTCAAAGCCGAGCGGACCCGCTGGCTAAAAACCCGGATATATCGCCGAGCCCCCTTGTTTGCCCGAGCCTTTCTGTATTTCATCTATCGCTATATATTCCGTTTGGGTTTCCTGGACGGCGTACCGGGACTGATTTTTCACGTCAACCAAGGGTTCTGGTATCGGTTTTTCGTGGATGCCCGGATTTACGAGCAGCGTTCCGGCT
>JBAXKX010000143.1:0-7617 GCA_037135115.1 Rhodospirillaceae bacterium | reverse complement strand
GGCGGGGCGATTGGGCAGAAGGTAGTGATTCATGCCGCCGAAGCGCAATTGAGAATCCCACAGGCACACAGCAACGCAAGAACCGAGCACGGTTCCCAAGTACTGGGGCGTACGATCACAATATATATCACCCGGCAACAAATTGCGGGTCGGCAGCGTCCGAACGGGCATAACGCTATAGTTGCGCGTCATGCACTATCCCTCGCTGCACAATTGCGTATTATCTCGTCGCGCAGGCGATCAAGCGGCAGCACAACACGAGCGGCACCCAGTTTGATTGCCTCCTTAGGCATACCGAATACGACACAGGTGGACTCATCCTCAGCCACCGTATGGGCACCCGCCTGAAACATTTCCAGCAACCCCCGCGCGCCGTCATCGCCCATCCCGGTCATCAAGATGCCGATAGCGTTTGATCCGGCGTATTGGGCTGCCGAGCGGAACAGCACATCGACGGAAGGACGATGCCGACACACCAAAGGACCATCCTTAACTTCCACATAATATCGGGCACCGCTGCGACGGACAAGCGTATGTTTGTTGCCGGGTGCGATCAATACTTGTCCGCGCAATATAGTGTCACCATCCCGCGCTTCACGAACAGTCACGGCGCACAAACCGTCGAGCCGCCTAGCGAAGGCCTCAGTGAACTTCTCGGGCATGTGCTGGACTATGACGGTACCGGCGATATCGGCGGGAAAGCTCTCAAGCAGCACCCTCAGAGACTCGGTTCCGCCGGTCGATGCACCGATGCAGACCACCGCCTCGGTGGTCCGGGTCAGCGCCCCGGTTTTCCGCTGGGTTGGTGGCGGCAGCATGACATCGGCGTTGAGCTTGGCCGCCCCCAACACGCGCTTGTCATCCGAGCGAGCATCACGCTGGACGGGTGCCTTATGCGCCTTAAGTTTGGCCTTGGCCGCCCCCTTGATCGTGTCACAAACCCAGATGCGCGACTCCATCAAGAACTCACGGGAGCCAACCTTGGGCTTGGGAATAATGTCGATGGCCCCGGCCTCCATCGCCTCGAACAATGTGTCGGTGCCCTCAAGCGTCAGGGATGAGCACATGACAACCGCAATTGGCCGCTGCTGCATGATCTTACGCAAAAAGGTGATGCCGTCCATGCGCGGCATCTCGACGTCGAGCACTATGACATCGGGCACCTCTTCTGCGATCATTTTGGCGGCGGCGTAAGGATCGGAGGCAGCCCCCATGACCATAAGTTCGGGATCCGAACTTATGATCTCCTTCAAGGTCTCACGAACTGAGGCTGAATCGTCCACCACCAGGACTCGCAGTTTGCGCGAAGGCGGGCTACTCATTTTGGTGATTCCTCAGTCTATGCAGCCCAGTCGATGCAGATTAAACGGTGAAGCATTAACGGGGCATAACTAGATACGGATATACACGGTGGGCGCGACTTGACGAAGCGGCAAATCCAGGCCGGTGATGGTTTCTGAATGGCCCATGAACAGATAGCCACCAGAAGCAATGCAGGCACAGATTCGAGTCATCACCGCCAATCGCACGATGTTATCAAAATAGATGATGACGTTGCGGCAAAAAACGACATCCTGCTTGGTCGGTAGGCGATAGCTCTCATCCATGAAGTTCAGTTGCCTGAATTCCACCAGCGCCCGCAATTCCGAGATGACTTTGAATTGTTGGGCCTTGCGGTCGCGGCTGCGCAGCAGATAGCGACGGCGCAGCTCAATGGCGATTGGTTCGGCCATCTCCTCAGGATAAACGGCATTGCTGGCGGTTTGGAGCACGGTGGTGCATATGTCGGTGCCGAGAATACGGTAATCAAAACCCGGACAGGCCGCCTTGTACTCGTAAAGCACCATGGCGAGCGTATAGGCCTCGGCTCCGATTGAACTGCCAGCGCTCCACACCCGCAACGGGCGTGCCGTCGTCCCGAGACCAAGCCTGACCAGATCGGGCAGAACCTTATCGTTCAATATCTCGAAGTGCTTGGGCTCACGAAAGAAATCGGTCTTATTGGTGGTAACAACGTCGATCAGGTCACCAAGCTCTTGCTCAAGCCCGCCCTCATTGAACAAAAAACGACAATACGCAGCAAAATCGGTGTATCCACGCTCCCGCAGGCGACGGCGCAAGCGGCCTTCAAGCATAGTACGCTTACCCGCAGGCATACGAATACCGGCATAGGTTTCCACCAACTCGGCCAGATGAGCAAATTCCTTGTCGGAAAGACGGGGGCCGTCCCTGAAAGCTTCAGACATCAGAGGTTATGATCCAATTCAATCGGCCATCAAATTATCGATGGCAAAGACCTTGTTGAGATTGAGCACGATCACGAACTTGCCGAGGCGGCGGCCGATGCCGCGAATGATGTCGGAGCGCCAGCTAATGCCGATTTCCGGCGGCGGCCCGACCTCGCCCTTATCAAGTGACGTGACCTCGATCACCCGGTCGGTCAGCGCACCAATCACCAGCGGCCGGTTGCCCGTCACCACCTCCAGCACCATGATACGAGTCGTGTCGGAGGGTTCAACCGGGCTCATGCCGAACTTAACGCGAAGGTCGATCACCGGCACGGTTTGGCCGCGTACGTCGATCATGCCGCGAACATAGGCCGGCATATTGGGCACCCGGGCGAACGGGCAGAGGTCCAGCACTTCACGTACCTGCGCCACGTTGAGGGCGAAGGTCTCGTCGCCGACGCCACAAGTCAAGTACTGGATACCCTCTTCCAGCGCAAGTCGATCCGAATGGCGCGGACGCCGCCCCCCAAAATGGGTTACGTTCTGGGTTGAATTATTAGGCACGGCCTGGGTCTCATTTTTAGGCACGGACTGGGTCACTGGATAAATCCTTGGCTGGCGGTCAAGTGACAACATCCTCTGCGGCAAATACCTGATCAATGTCGGCGATAATGATGAAGTCGTCGCCGCGTTTGCCGATGGCCCGGATGAACTCGGCGCGCCAACGCATACCCAGCCTGGGCACCTCCTCCATCGCGGCGGCCGGCAGTTCGGTCGCCTCAAAGACCCGATCGGCCAAGGCCCCGACCAGGGTCGGCTGGCCCATAACCTGAACCTCAGCGACCACGATCCTTGAGTCTTGTGTGGATTGCGACGGCCCCATACCGAACTTGGTCCGAAGGTCGGTGACGGTGATTACCCTGCCCCGCACGTTGATCAAGCCCTTGATGAAGGGCCGACTGTTGGGAACCCGGGTGATCGGGATCAGGTCGAGCACCTCATGGACCCGCTCGGTCTCTATGGCAAAGATTTCGCCACCAAGACCCAGCGTCAGTACCTGAACTGCATCTCTCTCGTTAACCCCGGCCTTAATAGCGTTCGAAGCCGTCATCTTCCATGCTCCCCATTCCCTGTCCCTGGTGTTCAAGCTTCAAGGCGTAGCCCTTGACACCTAGCGCCGGCGGACGCTTGGCGGCCGGGAGTAGAAAACCCCCACCACCGCCCTCCCCCGTAAAGCGGGGAAGAGAGATTAGCGAGTCAATTCATCACGCCGCCCTGATCGCGGTTTCTTGCTGACGCGCAAACTTCACTAGGTGGGGAACGTCGAGAATAAGTGCGACCGAGCCATCGCCAAGAATGGTCGCGCCGGAAAAGCCCTCCTGATCGTCGTGCAGGCGGGACAAGGATTTGATCACGGTTTGGTGCTGGCCGAGCACCTGATCGACCACTAGGCCTATACGCGACTGGCCCAGGCCGACAATTACCACCTTTTGGACATCGGGGGGCTCTCCAGCGACATCGAACAGGCGACGCAACCGAACATAGGCAACAATTTCGTCTCGAATATTCAAAAAACTGCGCCCATCAGACCGATTATCTTCCTGGCGCGTCAGTTCAACGCATTCCTCAACCGCCGACAGTGGCACGATGTAGCGTTCGTCGGCCATCTGCACCAACAGACCGTCGATGATGGCCAGGGTGAGCGGAAGCTTAAGAATGATGGAGGTACCATGTCCTGGCTCACTGGTCACCTCAATGCTACCGCGCAAGGCGTCGATGGCGCGCTTAACCACATCCATGCCGACGCCGCGCCCCGACAGGCTGGTTACCGCAGCCGCCGTCGAGAAACCGGGCTGGAAGATACAGCCCAGCAACTCCGAATCGGCCACCTCCTGGTTAGCCTGGAGCAGGCCCTTTTCCTCGGCCTTAGCCCGGATACCGGCACGGTCAAGCCCGCGCCCATCATCCTCGATAGTAATGTGAACCTGAGCCCCGGTATGCACCGCCGAGAGGTGCAACCGCCCGGTTTCCGGCTTGCCCTGCGCCCGCCGCTGCTCCTTCGTGCCCAAACCGTGATCCATGGCATTGCGAATCAGATGGACCATGGGATCGTTGAGGCTTTCGATCACCGTTTTATCAAGCTCGGTCTCCTCGCCTGACATAGTCAGTTCAACCGACTTGCCAAGTTCGCGCGACAGATCATGAACAACCCGGCGAAACCGGGTGAACAGCGTGCCAATCGGCAGCATCCGCACACCCATAGTGGTATCACGCAGCTCACCCGCCAACCTCTCGATGTCCTCGGCAATCGATTTCAACAAAGGCGTGCCGGTGGAGACGGCTTGCATCAACCTCGCCTGGGCGATCACTAATTCACCGACCTGATCCATCAGGCTGTCGAGTCGCTCGGCCGGAACCCGAATGGTGTTGCTGGCAGCACTGGCATCGCGCGACTTGGCCGCCTCGCGTAGGTGCTTCTGTTCGCCCAAAGCCGAAGCGACCCGCTCGCCGGAAACCTTGCCCGACTGGACCAACAGCGTACCGAGTCGTTGCTGGTGCCCCAATTCCTCTTCGATGACGCCCGGCGCCACATCCCCGCGCCGCACCAAAATGTCGCCAATGCGGGGCAAATCGTCAGAAGCCTCACCGACCAGTACTTCCGCAATGGTCAAATCCGAGTCGCTGGCGACAAAGATAAAAACATCATCGATTGCCGAGCGGGGCTGCTTGGTAGTCAACATCACGTCCCAGCCTAGATAACAGGCAATGGGGTCAATCTCTTCCAACGGCGGCACCCGATCGGCCAAAGGCGTCACCGTGCAGCTACCTAGCTCGCGCAATTCATTCAGCAACAACAACGGGTTACCACCAAAAGCCATCAACTCGCGGTTGGGGCGCCAGCAGATACGAAAGACTTTCGTCTGATCGGAGCCAAAGGCCGACGCCTTGGCCGATTTGGTCCCGCCCGAACGCGGCGCAACTGCTTTGGTAAGATCGGCATAGCCGGCCAGCAGCGCCTCGCCCCGAACAATGTCCACATCATCAGGCCGCTCCAGCAGCGCCTGGATGTGGTCGAGCGAAGCCAGGGTCAGCGAAATAAGGTCGTGGCCGGCCTTGAGCGCCCCGTCGCGGACCTTCTGAAATGCCGACTCGATGTGATGGGTAAAATCGGCCAGCGCATCCCAACCAAACATCGCGCCCGAGCCCTTAAGGGTGTGGAGCGAGCGGAAAGCTTGGTCAATTAGCTCCCGGTCTTCCGGCTCTCGCTCCAAGTCAAGTAGGGTAGTCTCTAGGATTACCAACAACTCGGCCGCTTCTTGTCTGAATACATCCGCAGGATCGATCGCCGTTGCCATAATTTATTCTCCTAGCCCAACAGTTTCTTGACCACAGCCAGCAACTGATCTTGCTTGAATGGCTTGACGATCCAGCCGGTCGCCCCGGCTGCCTTGCCTTCGGCCTTCTTCGAGTCCTCCGACTCAGTGGTAAGCAGTACGATCGGCACGAATTTGAAATTGGGCAGCATCCGCACCTGCTTGATCAGCTCAATGCCGTTGAGGTTTGGCATATTAAGATCGGTGACGATCATATCAACTTTTGCAGTTTTGAGGAGAGCAAGGGCCTCCTTACCATCGCCGGCCTGCATGGTCTCATAGCCAGCCGTCTCCAAAGCAAAGGTCACCATCTGCCGCACACTCGCCGAATCATCGACGCTCAATATCTTTTTCGCCATTCCGCGTCAGCCCCTTCCCCACCAGAAACCGTCTTGCCCCACCTCCGGCCGCACCACGTCGCCTGCCCCACAAAACCCGGCAGCGACCAGCGCGGCCAGCAAGGCCCCACCCGGCACCGCCGCCAGCCGGACAGTCCTGCCGCTCAGTTCGGCACTCCGCCGCGTTGCGATCAAGAGTTGCAGCCCGGCTACGTCAACCGCATCAAGTCCCGCAGTGTCCAGCGTCAACCGCCGGACCCCCGCCAACCCTTGCGCCAACTTATCCCGCACCGTTTCTGCCTCATTTATAGTCAGACTGCCGGATAGCATCAGATCGCCATCCCGCTCCGCCTCTGCTCCTGGTCCCAAGCCCGAGCCAGCCGCAACGAACTCTCCCATCCGCTACCACCCTATCTCATTGTATAATATGTCACGCCGAACTTACCATATCAATGTACACTAGTACACTTAATTATCAGATGTTTTGCCTACTCACCAAAAAGTATATACCAGTCATCACAAGTCCACAAATTCACAAAGCAGTAAAATCGTCATAAGGATTGGTAAGGGCCTTTGTGACTACTTTGTGCGCTTAGTGACTTCATGAGAAACAATGATAGTGGATTGTGAATGAAGGATAAAGCCAGCGGAATTAACATCACAAGTTATAAACAAGCACAGCCAGAGCACCCGCCAAGCATACACGTGATCAGGACCGCTTGATTGATTTGATCATTCCGCGTGGACTGCCAGACATTTCCGCTATCTTGTTGTCCTGGGCTTCAAGAAAGGAACGAGCGACGTTGTCGCAGTCAGGACCACCCAATTCAGCGCGGGGCACCTTGCGGTTCGACGTACGCCGCCCATCATCATAGACAACATCAAACATGACAAAAAGACTGTCAGCAACTGGTTTTCTACGAGCCAAGGTCCCCTCCGCGCTCAATAATTTCGACGTTACTGTGGGTGTTCGGCTGATCACCGTTCATCTCGTCGGATTTCTCCGGCTCATCCTGCCGACGCTGTAACTTTTCTTGCTTTTTCTGTTGCTTGGCACGCGTGCGCTCGGAGCGCTGCTGATTATAGTTGGGTTTGAATGCCACCGATCATTCTCCTATCCGTCATTTCCGTATCGGTCATTCTCCTATCTGTCGCTCCCCTGCGGCCACCGCGCGGTCACGGCACGAAAAAAGGGCACCAGTACGCTGGCGCCCTCTTGACGCACCAGGAAGCCCAGGCCTCAGATGGCCCGCAAATTTTCCGCCGATGACTTGCCGCGCTTGGGGTCGCGCTGCTCATCATAGGAAATCTTCTGACCCTCGACCAACCCACGCAAGCCAGCACGTTCAACCGCAGAGACGTGGACAAATACGTCAGCACCACCGGTATCGGGCTGGATGAAACCGAAGCCCTTTGTTGTATTGAACCACTTTACTGTGCCTACAGCCATGTCATGCCTCATAACCAAAGCCGGAACCGCCCGGCGCGACCCTGGACGGGCCCACATAATCGATAAGGAGACACCCCGGTATGGCCACCAGCAAAGGTGCAACATGCAGGAATCACCCAACGAACGATTATGACATTAAACAGCGCTCGTCGGCAAAGCGCAAGGGCCATCCCCCAGGGGAATCGCATTTGGAAAAAGCTTGACATGCCGACAAGGCCTTGTGTCCT
>JBAXKX010000142.1:0-7655 GCA_037135115.1 Rhodospirillaceae bacterium | reverse complement strand
ATCAGGTTTTCGGCGTCACGGCAACAGCGACGTGCCTTATTGGTGGGTAGGTTAACTTCAAGCATATAGTCAGCTCGTTTACGGTATTTGTAAAGTCTCATCAGGATTTGCCGGGCAAGGTCGACATCGCGATCACGGATATTTGCGAGGCGGTCGAAGAACGCTTGGTGAGTTCCGGTCGTTGGTTTTTTAGGTTCGGTCGCGGCATGGCGCGTTACTCGGTTATGAGCAAGCATGTGATGATAGGCGGCGTAATAGCTGCGCGAAATGACGGTCCGGAGCCGAGTTTCACACGTACCGACTCCGGAAAAGCCAAGTAGGTCCTTGGCTTCGGCCAGGATGTCTTTCGCTGTTATCACTGCTCCTCCTCCGTCCCATTATCCTCGACAATCTCGTACAAATCTGGGCAAAAGGCCGCGACTCCGCGCCCCGGCGGCATGTCGGTGTTTTCCTCGTAGTAATCATAGAGTGCCCGGACCAACTTGCTCTCCAAGGCCCGGCGCTCCAGTTTGGTGCATTTCACCGCATAATTAACCGACAGCAGTAACGGTTCGTGGCCATCATCGAGTAAGTTGCAGTAAACCCAGCACGGGTAAGGCTGGAGGATTGATTGAACGATTTTCTGATGACGGGGCAAATGATGCAGCATATCCGCGCCGAATGATTCGATAATTTGGCTCGCTAGATCATCTTGATTGGTCGATTTAGCAATTTCGCCCAATTCCATGAGATATTCAATATCGCCGGCCAGGAAGGCGGTCCAAGCGGCGTTAATAATTACGCCTTCCTGTGCCCGCAATTCCGGATTTGAGGTAAGCTCCTTCGCCAGCGACAGGGCCCGTGTAAAATCACCGATCGTCACAAACGCACGAATGAGGGCGCGCTGAACCGGAACTAGGTCGCAACGGCGCAGAGCATAGGCCGCCTCCAGATCGGGCAGCGCCAAATCGCGTTGAGCGGTCTTCACCAATGCGACGGCGCTGGCGGTTCTGAGTACGAAGTTGCTCTGTTGCTGGCGCACAAGACGATTCAAACGCCAGATCAACTCGCGAAGCCGCAGCTGCGCTGACTTGGTACAAATGTCATACAAATCCAGGCCGCAGATTTCATTAAAAATCTCCACGTCCTCGGTCTGCGGCTGCGGCACGCCCATGGACACCAGCTTACTCCTTAAATAAAACCTAACGTATAAATAGCACATCCAGGCACGCTTGACCAGTCCGCAGGCCATTCCAGCCCCGGCACATGCCAACAGATACCGGCCCGACGAAATTGCGCTAAGACGGCCTGAATTTGCTTAAATGCCTCGCAGGAAAGGCGCGGCGCCCTACGATGAGGTGATATTGACGGCATCGCGCAATTGCTTGGCCGGCTTGAACTTGGGGGCCTTTGAGGCGGCAATCTGAACGACTTCGCCGGTGCGAGGGTTGCGGCCTTCACGGGCGGCACGCTCTGCCACAGCGAAGGTTCCAAAACCTGGAACGCGGACTTCATCACCCTGGCTGAGCGCGCCGGTGATTTTCTGAAACAGCTCATGCACAACCCGCGTGGCGTCACCTTTAGTCAAGCCGCTGGCCTCGGCCACAGCTTCAACGAGGTTGGCTTGATTCATGGCTAGTCTCTCCCTGATCGCGCTTGATAACCATTGATGCTACTTACTGGCAGAGCTGGCGCCGTGACGCAAGGGGTCTTTGGTTAACTTCTCGGCTTTTCTCGAGTTCCCTTATAAAAAAAACTTCTAGCACTGACGGCATTGGACATCCAGCCTCTTCACCTGGACGGCACCAAGTCGCATAATCGGTTTTGTTGGACGGATAGGGGCATGGTGGAGCGTATGTCGATCCTTGAGGTAATGCGCGGGATGGCGGCGAGATTGGCCCTTACGGCGAGATTGGCCCTTACGGCGAGATTGGCCCTTACGGCTGGATTGGCCCTTACGGCTGGATTGGCCCTGGCCGCAGAGCCAGCCGACAAACGAGTCGCGCTAGTGTTGGGCAACGGTGCCTATGAGCGGGTGCCCAAGCTGGCCAATCCCGCCAATGATGCCAGGGCCATGGCGGCGGCGCTCAAGGAGCTTGGCTTTGTCGTCACCGAAGGCTTTGACTTGCGTTTGGACCAGATGCTTAGCCTTGTTCACTCATTTGGTCAGACCGCAGACGGGGCCGCCGTCGCGATGGTTTATTATGCCGGTCACGGGCTTCAGGTCGCCGGTCATAATTTCCTCCTGCCGATTGATGCCAAGCTGCAACGCGAGACCGATCTTCGGCGCGAGGCGGTTGAGGTCGAGGAGATTCTTGGCGAAGCCCGGCAGGCACGGCGGCTGCGTGTGGTCATCCTGGACGCCTGCCGCGACAATCCGTTCGCGGCCCAGATGGCGCGCAGTTTGGGCACCCGCTCGGCGCTGGTCGGGCGCGGCTTTGCGCGAATCGAAGATGTCGAATCCGACACCCTGGTCGCCTTTGCTACCAAAGCCGACGCAGTGGCCGAGGATGGCGTAGGCGGGCACAGCCCATATACGGCGGCGCTGCTTCAGCACATCGCCACTCCCGATCTCAGCGTCGAGCGCTTTTTCGGCAAGGTTCGCGACAGCGTGGTTGAACAGACCCAGGGCCGGCAACAACCCTTTGTCTATGGCTCGTTGGGAGGTGATCCGATCTACCTGACCAGATCGGCTCGGGATGCCACGGTGCCCGCCACGGTGCCCGCTCCGGTGCTTGCTCCCGCCGTTGAAACCGTGTTGGTAAAGGCCGCCGATGCCACAGAACTTGCTTTCTGGGACGCCCTCAAGACCAGCATCAATCCTGCCGACTACCAAGCCTATCTTGAAACTTACCCCAGCGGCCGGTTCGCAACCTTGGCGCGGGTGCGCGCTCAGCCTCAAAACGCCTTACCTGTTGCTCAGCCTGTAGCGGCAATAAGCCGCATGGTCACGGCGTTGGTGGGCGCTGGCCTGGACTGTGCGCGCTTTGCCGAACAATCCGCCAAGGCCGCCTGTGGACTGGCCAACACGGGTGACGCGGGGGCTGAAACCACTCTGGCGGTGATGCTCGAAACTGGACGCGGTGCCGAGCGCGACGAGGTGGCGGCAGTGCAACTATACAGGCTAGCTGCCGAGCAGGGCGATGCTCGGGGCCGGAATGGTCTGGGGCGTTTGCTGCAGGATGGTCGCGGCGTGGCGGTGGATGAGGCCGGTGCAGCGCGGCTGTTCCGGATGGCCGCCGACCAGGGTGATGCCGAAGCACAGTACAATCTTGGAGTGATGTTGGAGAGTGGGCGTGGTGTAACTCGCGACGAAGCTGACGCAGCACATTGGTATCGCCTAGCCGCTGAACAAGGCAACGCCGATGCCCAGGTCACGCTTGGACTGATGCTGGAGAGCGGGCGCGGCCTTGCCGCCAACCTTGATGAAGCGGCGCGGTATTATCGCAAGGCTGCCGATCAGGGCAACCAACAGGGGCAAGCGTATTTGGCCTTCATGCTCGAGCTGGGGCGCGGTGTAGCAAAGAACCAGGGTGAGGCGTTGCGTTATTATCGGCTTGCAGCAACCCAAGGTAGCGCGCTGGCGCAGGTGGCCTTGAAGCGGCTGGCCCCGTGACTATTGATCGGGATTGTATGGTTCATGGCAGGGAGAGATGCCCGACAATGCGGTGTCGAACGTCGTACCGACGGTAAAGTTCGGGGCGTGGTGCTAGTTCCCACATCCATTCGCGATCAGGAGGCGGAAGGGTTGCACCGAAAAGGAGGTCGTCACGATCTACGATACAATTGCCCTCGCATAGCAGGCTTTCGTAGTCGGCGATTAGGCAAGCAACCGGAGCAAGGCGATGCAGATCCGCCAGGTGGCGGTGGATCAGTTCACGCGCGAAGGCCCCCAGCACCACCCCTTCGGGCGGCGGATGAAGTCTTTCAAGGTACCAGAGTGGCAGTAGCGGTAATTGTGAAAGCATGTTGGCCGAAACTGCGAAATCAAACTCCTGTCCGGACAGTTCAGGTGGCAGGCCCATGGCGACTGCATCGGGCACCGGCGGGTTTTTACTCGCCAGTAATCTCTCCGCCACCCCCGTCACGTCGCAGGCAAGCATGTGAACATTAGTTTGTCGCCTTATCAACCAGCGTTCCGGCAACAGGTGGACGGCATCTACCAGCACCACCTCACCAAAGCTCGCCGCTAACTCGTTCAGAGGTACCTCCATAAGCAGCCCGGAGCCCAGAACCACCGCCCGCCGTCGCTGGCTGCATCGTGCCATGGCCTCGATAATCAAGGTTCGGCAATTGTCGAGATGGGGCCGCCACACCTTGTGCCAGCGGCGACGACGGGCGCGTAACGACACCGCATGGTTAAGGTATCCGAGTCGGCGCGACCAGTGGTGGCAGGGGGTGATCAGATACTCAATAGCCTCAGTCAACATCGCGTCCCCCTCCGCGTTGATTTTTTGCAAGGAAATATAGTAAATGACTTTCCTCCAATCCTGGAATGTATTGCAGTATTGGTCGCAAAGTCACTAGTAATACCAACTTCACGATATTTCGTCTCTTGCCGTTGGTATCAGGTTCCGATTGCGGAAACTCGTCCCAACCGTCGCATCTGCTCCTTGATGACTTCGAAAGCATTATCGGGAAGCAAAAATTCCCAACTGATGGCCAGTGGCGTGTCGCGGACAGTCATGTCGATTTTGACGTCAAGGAAATATTCGCACAAATCGTTGACTACAATTGAGGTCAAAAAAAACTCTGAAGGATGTTCAACATGAATCACCGGTTGATCAAGGTCGATATCTATATCGAGCGTGTCGGCGATACTGCTAAGACAGGCACCTATCATAATATTGCCGATTTCCGTAACAGCATCATCATAGTCACTTTCCGCTTGGCCCCTCGACAGATACTGAGGAAGCATGAAACGAACAATATCGTCACGGCTCCGCATTGGAATAATTACGACGGCATAAGATTCCAGCGGCTTGATGATTCTTTTGAATATGCCGCACACCGAATCGGTGCTGGCACAAAGTTCGGACACCAGATCAATGGCATTGATGATTGAAAGGATCGGTACCGATAACATTACCTCATGCTCGGTCAGCTCGCCAAGTGCTGCGGCGGAGCGGTTGATCCCGATATTGATGATTTCCGATATGGAATCGAGTTCAATCTCATCGTATGTAATCATGATTTTTACCGGTCCTGCGGTAAGTCGGCATCGTTGCTGCGGTGCAGTCGATGTCGGAGCATCGGCCCTAACCGACTGCTGGTCGACAATAGCCTCAAAGCTAGCGGGACACGACAAAAGATTTATACCTTAAGATACCGCCTCCATCTCATTATGCTTATCTATTTGTAAAGACACATAATTTGAGTACCTAGTTGCGAAAAGCGCATTGATTTTCAATAGGCCAGCATGCTTTGAAGATACCGCCGACTATGATGGTTGAGCGGACACGCCAACAGCTTTGGTGTTCGGCCATGCTCCAGCACGTACCTCCTGTCCTGCCTCCCTTCACCGATTGCAATTTCATTTCGCGGCCACGCCCAAACTTCTTGCATGTAGCCGCCAAATCGGCTACTACTCCGCGCGACGCGGTCGGAGAGTAGCTCAGCCTGGTAGAGCACTGCTTTCGGGAGGCAGGGGTCGCAGGTTCGAATCCTGTCTCTCCGACCAATAATTTCAAGAGGTTACGGGCTAAATGAGGGGAACTACAACCGAGTCTGGGCACACTTTTGGGCACACCGCTTACACAACCTTTTTGCGCCGCCTATCTAACGCCTCGGTGGCTGATGCCAAATAGGATGGTGCGTGGTGAGAATAAATCGTTTTCGTCGTCCGGGAGTCGGAGTGTCCAAGGTAGCGGGCGATGACCGGGAAGGGCACACCTTAGCTGTGCCATCCACGAGGCGCATGTGTGCCGGAGGGTATGAGGTGTTACATCTTCTAAGTCAGCCTCATCACACCATTGGAGGCAGATGGCATATTGCCTCCAGGACGGGCCCTATTAACCCTATTGAGTGCGTTGGTTGATGAGCCGCCGCCGCCGGCTACGATTGCCCGGAGGTTCATCTTCTCGCACATCTCCTTGCGAGCATCGTATAGCCTCCGGCCAAGGCGCAGATCTCGATAATCTGGATGTACAAAGACCTCAGCCCCGTACAGAGTGTCGCCCTGAGGATTGTGGGTGGTGAAATAACCGTCTGCAGTGATCTCCGCGTATGTGTGCTTGTCCCCCCACTGGGAGTATTGGACTATTAAGCTCAGCGCCACCGCCACCACCCGGCCGCGATCCTCGATACAAATCTGTCCATCGGGAAAGTGAGCTAATTGCGACTTCATCTGTTCATATGACCATGCCCCACCCAGATTGGCGTAGACGATATCCATTATTGATTTCATGTCGTCGTAGTCGTCGATGGTCAAGTGACGTAGAACCAACCGGTGAGCGCGTTTGCGGCGCACGCGCGACTTTACCGGCAAGTTACGCGGCGATGCGCTCGGTTGAGTGGTAGGCATCCTGAACCCTTCATCATTATTGGGCATATTCATCCTGCCCCGCTAAGGTATACATTTAATAAAACATGCAAACAAACTGTCGCGGGTGTATTGAACTCGACTTTGGCGCAGCAAATGTCATTTTCTGCGTGGACCGTAGTAAATATGGCCAAGGCCGTCAAGGTAGTCGGCAATAGCGGCCTAGGCTTCCGCGCGGTCAAGGGATTATTAAAGCTCTACGCACCACTCGGAGGGGCTACCCACCGTCGTTGCATTGGTAAAGGTAGTGCTGACGGAAAAAACAAAAATCCAGAATCACCTGACGGTGTAGGCCCTGGCACTCAAGATGCAAAACCCCCGGCATTTAGGCGGCCATTTCCCCAAAGGGAATAGGGCTGACGCGCCAATCGGGAATTGCTAAAGCGCGGATCTCCTGTTATCTCGTAGACAATCCAGGGCGGCAGGGTGATCGGTCGATCGGGACTATCCATCTCGATCTCGGCCAGGATCAGTCCAGTGTTAAGGTCAGCGAATACGTCGATTTCCCAAATCAAGCCGGTGATTTCTATTTTGTAGCGAGTTTTACGCAACTTCCTGTGGCCCGGTATTTGCCCAAGCAGAGCGCACGCGCAATTCAGGGGAATTGGCGTTTCGTGTTCGAGACGGGAGCAGCCAAACCGCTTTCCCTTGATCGTTATCTCGCCGATGCCTTTGGCGACACGAACCCGGACCGTCAGCCAACCATCGGCCCATAGATAACCTTGCTGAATTTCTGTTCCTTTGTGACACAGCGATAGGGCAGAAGGCGTTGCCAGAAACCGACGTTCGATCTCGAATTGCATGATAACGGCTCGTTGCAGATAGCGATTTGGGGACTTTATGAAGGTCTGATGGACGAACACAAGAAATATACGCGCTGTAATAAATTGTTCATGTTTGATCGGTGGTCTGGCATCACCTCTATGCAAAATGCCGGAGGGGCTGATATCGCCAGTGCAGCCTCGATTCCCAACGGCGCCAGAATCGGGAATCCGCAGCACTTCATCGCCCACCGGCCGTTCAATGCGCCGACCGCCGACATGGACGCAAGGTGGTATCTCGCACCCCTCCTCATTCGGTTGAGGTGGACCCCGCTGTCTAGACAGCTATGGGGCGGAGTTAAGAGAGAGTCCTG
>JBAXKX010000141.1:0-7664 GCA_037135115.1 Rhodospirillaceae bacterium | reverse complement strand
CGCCTATCGCCGCCAACACGATACAGAGCGGCGCCTATCGCCGCCGACACGATACAGAGCGGCGCCTATCGCCGCCAACACGATACAGAGCGGCGCCTATCGCCGCCGACACGATACAGAGCGGCGCCTATCGCCGCCAACACGATACAGAGCGGCGCCTATCGCCGCCGACACGATACGCAGCGGTGACTATCGCCGCCGACATTACATGACATTACAAGACACGGGAGGCCTACCATTCTTCGCCAGACCGTCCATGCCTATCTGAGTACAGCCGGCGCCGGCGACCTGATCGAGCAGGCGTTCGCCGATCGTCGTATGCTGAAGATGGCACTGACGCGGTTTACGGGCAGCCTGACTGAGGCTGCGACCCGCTATGCCGCCGAAGCGTCGCCACAGCTGCTGGTTGTCGAGACCGGCAACGATCAAGAGCGGATATTGACCGATCTTGAAGCGCTGGCCGATGTCTGTGTCGCCGGTACCAATCTTATTTTGATGGGTGAGATCAACGATGTCGGACTCTATCGCAGCTTGACCAAGGGTGGGGTTGCCGATTATCTGGTGCTGCCGTCCTCGCCGGTTCGTCTGATCGAGGCTGTGCTGGAACTTTACCAAGATGCCAATAAGCGGCCAGTCGGGCAGGTCATCGCCTTTATTGGCGCCAAGGGCGGCTGCGGTAGCAGCACGCTGGCCGCTAACGTGGCGGTGCAACTTGCCGAGCATGGCAACGCCGATGTCGTGGTGCTTGATCTTGACCTGCCGTTTGGCGGTGCCGACCTTGCCTTCAACATTGAGACAACTTATGGTGTGCAGTCCATATTGAGTGACCCCGAACGTGTAGACGACACATTCCTTCAGCGCTTCGGTGCCAAACACGGTGATCACCTGTATTTGCTGGCGGCACCTGGAACACTGGAATTTGACGCCATGATTTCGGTCACTGCTCTTGATGCGACTCTGGCTGCGCTGCGCCAGCAAGCCAAGTATGTCGTGCTTGATTTGCCAAAGCTTTGGTGCGAATGGGTGCGCCAAGTCGTGCATACGGCTGATCAAGTTGTTATTACCGCCATGCCCGATCTGGTTTCGGTCCGCAATACTCGAAATATTGTTGACTTCCTGGCCTCCCGGCGGGCCCTTGACCAGCCGCCGATGTTGGTGCTTAACCGAGTAGGCGCCACCCGGAGGGGTGAGGTGGAAACAAAGGATTTCGGTGGCACTGTTGGGCTGACCCCGTCCTTTGTAATTGGGGAGGATACCATCCTGTTCGGTCAGGCTGCCGCTATCGGTAAGACGCTTGGCGAAATCAACAATCGCTCCAAGGCGGCGGAGGTGATCAAGCTTCTTGCGGCCAAGCTCGCCGGCCCGGTCGCCCTGCCCCCCCGTCGCTCGGCACCTGCAATCAGTGCCATTGCAATGGCGTGGCTGCATCGCCTGACCGGCAAGGGCTGACTTGAATGTTCGGTAAACGCTCTCCCGCAAACGAGCCTCCGCAGCGCAAGGTGGTGGCCTCGCCACCCCCTCCTTCTCCGGCGGAGTCCAACACCGCTGCCGCTGTGGTTGCCGCTCCTGTGGCGCCGAAACCGGCTGCGCCCGCACCGCCGCCGCCGCTGCCAGCATCCGCGTCAAACCAGGAAGATATTTACTACCAAATTAAGACCAGCGTTTTTGACGCACTGCTCAACACTATCGATCTGACCGAACTCGGGCGCATGGAAACTGGGGCCAAGCGCGAGGAGCTTAGCGACGTCTGTCGCGAAATCATAAACGTCAAGGGCTATTTGCTCAGCCCGAGCAAGGAAGAGGTCCTGATTCGTGAGATCTGCGACGATGTCCTTGGCCTTGGGCCGCTGGAACCGTTGTTGGCCCGCGACGATATTGCCGATATCATGGTTAACGGTGCGGGAAGAGTTTATATTGAGGTAAATGGTAAGATCGAATTAACGCCAATTCGGTTTCGTGACAATGCCCAGTTGATGAACATCTGCCAACGTATTGTTACGGCTGTTGGCCGTCGGGTCGATGAGACTAGCCCGATCTGCGACGCTCGGCTGCTTGACGGTTCGCGCGTCAACGTCATCGCCCCGCCGCTTTCGCTCGATGGTCCTACACTTACAATCCGCAAGTTTAGGAAGGAAAAACTTACCCTCGACAAGTTGATGTCCTATGGCAGCGTCTCGCCGGCCTGCGCCGCCGTGATCCGGATCGCCGCTGCCAGCCGTTGCAACATCCTGATTTCTGGCGGCACCGGCAGCGGCAAGACGACACTTCTTAACTGCCTCACCCAGTTCATTGAACCTGGAGAGCGCGTTATTACTTGTGAGGATGCCGCCGAGCTTCAGCTCCAGCAGGCCCATGTTGTTCGCTTGGAAACCCGGCCCAAGAATCTTGAGGGAGCCGGCGAGATAACCATGCGCGATCTGGTCAAGAACTGCCTACGTATGCGCCCTGAACGCATTATCGTCGGCGAGGTGCGCGGACCCGAGGCCTTCGATCTTCTCCAAGCGATGAATACCGGCCATGATGGCTCGATGGGTACGCTCCACGCCAATACCCCGCGAGAGGCGATCTCTCGTCTAGAGAATATGATTGCCATGGGCAGCTTCAACCTGCCCTCAAAGGCGGTGCGCGATCAGATTTCCTGCGCCCTTGACGTCATAGTTCAGGCCAGCCGACTGCGCGACGGCTCACGGAAGATTACCCATGTTACCGAGGTGCTGGGGATGGAGGGCGACGTGATCACCATGCAGGATCTGTTCGTCTATGAATTTACTGGGGAGGATGCCCAGGGACGGATGCTCGGGCGTCATCGCTCCAGCGGCGTTCGCCCGCATTTTTACGATAAGGCGCGATACTACGGCTTCGAGAAGGAGCTTATGTCGGTCATGGAGCAATCAACCTAAATAAAGGCGGCGTCCTGTGGACTTTATTGTTTTTGCCTGCCTGATTGTGCTGATCATTGGCTTGGCTGTTCCGGTGGTGATGCTGTATCAATCTAGGTTTTCTGAAGCCGCGAAATTTCGACGGCGGGTTCTGGTTCTGACCCCTGGCGGGCGGGGTGGCGGCGAAAGCAGCGATGTCACCGTCCGTGCGCGCCAACGTCTTATTCAAGCCAAACTCCGCGAGCTAGAGAAGCAGCGCACCCGACGCCGCGATACGCTTGGGCACCTGCTCAAGCAATCTGGTTGGTCCCTAACTTTAGTTGGCTATGCCTTTGCCTGTATCGGTGCGGGCCTAGTCTTTGGTCTTGTGTTGTATCTGTTTGGTCGAGGCACCATTTTATGCGTTGCGGGAGGGGTGGGCGGCGGGCTTTGGCTGCCTCGTGTCATACTTAAGCGCGCCATCAACAAGCGCCAGACGCAATTTACCCACCATTTTGCCTCGGCCCTTGATATTTTGGTGCGCGGTGTCCGCACCGGCCTGCCGATTAGTGAATGTCTGCGTATCGTCGGCCGCGAGGTCCCCGACCCGGTCGGCTACGAGTTCCGTATGCTGGTCGAAAGCCAGCGTGTCGGCATGACAACCGAACAGGCGTTAGCACGCGGGCTCGAACGAATGCCAACTTCGGACTTCCAGTTCTTTGCCGTGGTCCTGGTGCTCCAGCAGCAGACGGGCGGCAATCTTGCCTCGACACTAGATAACCTGTCAAATGTCCTGCGTTCGCGCAAGCGACTTAGGGATAAGGTTCAGTCGATCTCGGCGGAGGCAAAGGCGTCGGCCATGATCATCGGCGCGTTACCATTCGTGGTCGGTGGCTTGCTCTCCCTGATTAACCCATCCTATATGGCTTTGCTGATAAACACCAATACTGGCATTGTAATTATTAGCGCTGGCTTGTCTTGGATGACCGTTGGTATAATAGCCATGCACCAGATGATTAACTTTAAGTTCTAAACGGGGGGTATGTGCCGTGGAATTGCCGTTCGACCCTTCGTTATTGATAGTGCTGGCTTCGGTTGTTGGTACTTTTATGACCGTGCTGGCTTTTATTATGCCCTACATTAGGGTTGACCCGCTTGCGCTTCGTCTCAGTATTTCGGCCAAACGGCGCCAAGACCTGCGGGATCAACAATTGGAGACGATACAGCAAAAGTCGAAGTTGCGCCGGAGTAAGCCCAGTGTGCTGCGGGAACTCGTTGAGAAGCTCAAGCTGAGGGAGCTATTTGCTAGCGACGATTTGCGGGTAAACCTGCTTCAGGCTCATTGGCGCGACCCAAACGCGGTGTCTATCTTCGTGGCATCACGGGCCTGTGTGCCCATATTTATGGCACTGGTTGCCGTGTTGATGCTTTATAGCAGCGATACATCCCCGATAAAGGCGGAGATGAGGCCGGTGGTTGTGTTCATTGCGCTAATTTTTGGCGTTTATCTGCCAAATATGTTGATGAAAAGCGCTATTCAGAAACGGCAGGCGGCAATCACCTTGGGCTTTCCTGACGCCCTTGATTTGCTGCTGATCTGTGTCGAGTCGGGGCTCTCGATAGAAGTCGCGTTTGGGCGGGTGGCCCAGGAGATCGGCGATTCCTATCCTGAAATGGCCGAAGAGTTTGAACTGACCACCGCTGAGTTGGCTTACTTGCCGGATCGCCGGGTGGCCCTGGAAAATCTAGTGATGAGGACTGGCCTACCGGCTGTCAAGGACGTCTGCACTACGATGGTTCAGGCGGATAAGTACGGCACTCCGCTGACAGGCGCGTTGCGCACCGCCGCCCAGGAAAACCGCGAGGGTCGTTTAGCCCAAGCCGAGAAAAAGGCGGGAACGCTGCCGGCAACGCTGACTGTGCCGATGATCGTTTTCTTCCTCCCCGCCCTGTTTGCAGTCATTCTCGGTCCAGCAATAATTCAGTTAACACATTGATGCGCTCTACAACTTGGACGGGACATGGTTTTTGCGGCCGTGCCCACCCTTGCGGGCAGACGCCTTGTTCTGTCCCGGCTCTGGATGAGCTGTTGCTACCACGGGAGGAGCTATCGTCACGGGAACCTCTGCGGCGGGAACTACCTCAGTGGGAACTACCATTGCGAGAACTGCCTCAGCCAGCACGGCGGGGGGGGGCGGCGCTAAATTTGGCGGAGTCCATTCAAGTAGCGCGGGAACGGGATGGGGCGCCAGTGGGGAGGTAAAGTTTGGCAAGGTCGGCACCATGGCGGAGGCGGTCCCCAAGGTATCCTGAAGGTTCTTGATCAGGAAGTTGGCGATTTCGACGGTGCCCTGAAGGCTGGTGATCGCCCGAGTGCTGGAGGCGGTGAGCCATGCCTGTTGAACCTCGGCCACGTCGCTTGGCGTTTTGCAGGTTGATAATTCCTGAGCCGCCCGGACCGCCTCCGTTACCTCGGTGGTCAATAGGGTTAGCCATAGGCGGTAGCTTTGTTCCATAACTCCGGTAACAAACGCCGCTCGTGTCGCTAGGGCTTCGTTCTTGGCCCGGGCCGTCGCGCCGAATTCCTCGTAGAAACTGAATAATTTAGTATGCATGTCCCGCCCCCCACACGCGGCGGCGAGCGCATCATATGGGCGCCGCCGTCCTTACCGTTACGGTAGTCGTCGCAAGGGCTGACGACAACAGGAATTGTCCAAGTTTGTTAATTCATGCCCTAACTCGATGAGTTATTCCGGCCTTCACCGACGATGGTCACTCCACAATTTTCGATAGGTGTGCAAAATCGATCACGACGCCGATTGCCCGTGGCGCCCCCGCCTGCTAAACGCTATATAACAGCCAAAAGAGGGGTACATAATCCGTGATTAGACGCCTATATGACTGGACCATGCGCCAAGCCGAACGCAAGAATGCGGTTTGGGTGCTGGCTGCGGTTTCCTTTATTGAGAGTTCGGTGTTCCCGATTCCCCCCGACGTGCTGCTGATCCCGATCATCCTGGCCAACCGCCGGCAAGCTTTCATGATCGCCGGCATCTGTACCGTTGCTTCGGTGGTGGGGGGGGGGCTCGGTTACGCCATCGGCTATTTCCTGTTCGAGACGTTGGGCCGCCAGATTCTCGACTTTTACCATGCCATGAGGCACTATGACGCCTTCAAGGCTGGCTTCGATCAGTGGGGCATTTGGATCATCATCATCAAGGGCATGACCCCGATTCCATTCAAGCTCGTGACCATTGCGTCTGGCGCTTTTAAATTCGATCTACTTTTGTTTACCGTCGCCGCCGTCATCTCGCGAAGTATGCGCTTCTTCCTGGTCGCTGCTTTGCTATGGAAGTTTGGTGATCCGGTTCGCGTTTTTATTGAAAAGCGGCTGACCCTGCTGACCACCTTGTTCGTGGTGCTGCTGGTTGGTGGGTTTCTGGCCCTGAGGCTGCTATAATGGACAAATAATCTTGTCGCGGAGGGGGTTGATGGTGATTGCCACGCTTATTGATCGGGCGAGTTCCGGCTGGCGGGCACCGGCGCTGTTGACCTTGGGTGGAGTCGGAGCGATTGCCGCCGCCTTCTTCATGCAATTCGTGGTCGGTGTTCAACCCTGCATATTATGTCTTTATCAGCGCATTCCCTATGTCGTTGTTGCCCTGCTGGGTCTGACGGCGCTGGTATTCGGTCGGCACCGCAGGTTGCGGGTGGCGCTGTTGGGCCTGATGGCAACGGTGTTGCTGGTGGGATGCGGTATCGCGGTCTTCCATGTTGGGGTCCAGAATCATTGGTGGAACGCAACTGTAGGTTGCGGTGTCCCGCCCCCCGCTGCTACCGTTGATGAGCTGCGGGCCAGGATGATGGCGGCGCCGATTGCGCGCTGCGATGAGGTAGCGTGGTCTTTGTTCGGGATTTCGCTGCCCGGCTACAATATTTTGCTATCATTGATTATTGCCGCCTTTGCGCTAAGGTCGGCTTGGCTGGCGGCCTGGGCCAAGCCCTAACCAACCGTTCCATATTAGCCCGAATATCATCCCGGCCACATATCATCCAGAATCAAGTTCGGTGTCCCAATACAGAAAATCCCGCCAGCTTTGATGCAAAAAGTTTGGTGGAAACAGGCGGCCGTTTTGTTGCAACTCATTGGCCGTCGGCTGGAAGGGTGGACCAAGCGGGATCATGCCGCATTGCCGGGGCAGGCGGTCGCCTTTGATAAGGTTGCAGACTTGGCAACTAGTGACAACATTAATCCATGTTGTTCTTCCGCCTTTGGAGCGCGGCACGACATGGTCAAAGGTTAGTTCATGGGTGGGGAATGTTTCGCCACAGTATTGGCAGGTAAAGCGATCGCGCAGGAAAACGTTGAAGCGGGTAAAAGCGGGTCGGCGCCTGGGCTGCACATATTCCTTGAGCGCGATGACACTGGGCAGCCGCATTTCTATCCGTGGAGAGCGAACCGCCCGCTCATAGTGCGAGACGATATTGACCCGGTTGAGAAATACAGCTTTTATCGTTTCTTGCCACGACCACAACGACAAAGGGAAGTAACTGAGCGGCCGGAAGTCCGCATTCAGCACCAAGGCCGGACAATGATCGGGTGGTGGTGACAATGTCCACTCCCTTGCCGTTCCCGGGCGTCAATTCCGGGCACCAAATGCGGGGCTGAAACCATCTCTAGGCTTCACTCGCGCTGAAACAATACCGGAAATCTGCTCATATTGCAACTTGTCGAGCTTCGCTCGCCGGGTAACTTGTCGAGCTTCGCTCGCCGGGTAACTTGTCGAGCTTCGCTCGCCGGGTAAC
>JBAXKX010000140.1:0-7743 GCA_037135115.1 Rhodospirillaceae bacterium | reverse complement strand
GTCGATGATCAAATCGTCGGCGGCGATCAGCCCGCCACGCAAGAGCGGGATAAGCGGAATCATGGCGGCAGTGGGATAACATCCAGGGTTTGCCACCAAACGCGCCTTGCTCACGGCAACGCGGGCAAGCTCGGTCAGTCCATAGACCGCCGTCTTTTGTAGTTCAGGGGCCTGGTGCTCATGACCGTACCACTCGGCGTAGACGGCAGGATCAAACAGCCTAAAATCGGCCGAAAGATCGACCACCCTGACGCCGGCGGGCAGCGTTGCAATCACCTCCTGAGTGGTGCCATGAGGCAAAGCACAAAACACAAAATCAATCTCGGCCCAATCGACATCACCGATCTTGATGGTATTGGGCAATCCAAACGGCGCCAGATGCGGGTAAACCTCGGCCATAGCCTTACCAGCCTGGCGCTCGGCGGTCAGTACCCTAATATCAGCGGCGGGATGGCGCAACAAAAGCCGCAGCAACTCAGCTCCGGTATAGCCGCTGGCACCAAGAACGGCGATACGGACGGGGGGATAAGAAATCATTTGGTTATTTCCGTCACGTTATTCCATCCAGATTATTCTGCGACAATGGAGGCAGCCGTTTACCTCATGGGAAATTATCAAATATGACGCCGAGAGTCTCCTGATTAGCGTGCCGTCGCGACATTTGGTAGGCAACCTCTCGGAAACAAGTTGCGGGTAGGCTTTTACGCAGAATCAAAGAGGTAACCAAGTGGAGTGCAGCAAAATCCTGGACATAGAATAACCAAGGGCTTTCGACTGCGCTACCGTTAAAATGCAAAATTTTATGTCGGCTCAGCCGAAACGCAATAATACCAGCAATTTTACCTGCTGTTAAACCATGAGTTCTGGATCGCCTATTGTACATGGCGATCAGATCTATGTTTGCCTCGGCAATTGCTTCCGCCAACTCTCGCTTAGATATTTCAGCGTCTGCAATGCTCAACTTGCAGGTAAACAGCGCTGCACTAACTGACTCGACATATCGTACTGCAATCGCTAGCCTAGCGCCTGGAAGAAGCTCACCCGATATTGTATCCACCAAGGGGCCAGCCATGTGAGAAAACCTCTCTCAAGCATCAGGAAAAAAGTCATGGTTGGCGAAGGGCATCGGCTTCTCCTGCAGCCGTGCGTCAAGCTGTCTTGACGTGATTGATCGGTCACTGGACGGGGAGGAAAAATTATCAGGTGACAAGTCGTGTTGAGTAAATGGCACCGGGTCACGACAAATCAAACTTTGGATATCTTCACGCGATGTCAGGCCTTCATTAAGGACAACTTCTTCCCGGCGATTGCTGTCATCAACGACGGCCTTGACAAACATATCCAGCTCACATGGGTTATTAAGTAAAACCTGGAGATTTGCCATCAAAACCTCATTTCCGATACCTATTCAAGATATCAAAAAGTTGACACCGGTGATGCTATGCAAGAATAGGAGGCGACGACATTTGACGTCCGCCGCCCCCATACTTGATCAGCGCTTCGAGAACTGGAAGCTGCGCCGGGCCTTAGCGCGGCCATACTTCTTGCGCTCAACAACGCGGCTGTCACGGGTGAGAAAGCCTGCTGCCTTAAGCGCCGGACGCAAGCTTGGCTCGTAATAGGTTAGCGCCTTTGAGATGCCGTGGCGAACCGCGCCAGCTTGACCCGAAAGGCCGCCGCCGGTGACAGTGGCCACCACATCGTACTGGTTGGCGCGTTCGACGACGCCGAAAGGCTGGCTAAGAATCATGCGCAGCACCGGACGGGCGAAATATACCGTACCATCACGGCCATTGACTGTGACCTGACCCTTGCCAGGCTTGATCCAGACCCTTGCGACCGCATTTTTACGCTTGCCTGTGGCATACGCCCGACCCTTGGCATCAATCTTGGGTACGGGTTGTTCGGGTGCCTTGGGCTCATCGGTGAGGGGCGCGACGGGGCCACCCAGGTCCCTGAGACTTGACAGAGTAAGTGTTGGGGCCGCCATGCCTTAGGCGCTCCTTTTATTCTTCGGGTTGCGCGAGGCGATGTCGAGAACTTCAGGCTGCTGAGCCTCGTGGGGATGGGCGTTTCCTGCATAGACGCGGAGATTGCTCATCTGGCTGCGGCCAAGCGGCCCACGCGGCACCATGCGTTCGACTGCCTTTTCCAGCACCCGCTCGGGATAGCGGCCGTCGAGTATCTGGCCCTTGGAGCGTCCTTTAATGCCACCAGGATAACCGGTGTGCCAATAAAAGATATCATCCTTGCGCTTATTACCAGTCAAGCGAACCTTTTCCGCATTAATGACGATGATATTGTCGCCGCAATCCAGGTAAGGCGTAAAGGTGGGCTTATGCTTGCCCCGTAGGATACCGGCCAAAATGCTGGCCAGCCGCCCCAGGATCACGCCATCGGCATCGACGACAAGCCACTTCTTGTCGATATCCGAAGGCTTAAGGTTAAAGGTTTTCATCGATCTTGTCTCGGCAGTTTCTCGTGGACGAACCAGAACGTCCCCGCTGCCAATCCGACAGCTAAGGGAGTGGCGCTTTCTAATTGGGGCGGCGCCTCCTGTCAACCGATAATTCCACAATAAACCCAAGACACTGCCGTGCGGTAAAATAATACCGCAGCCGCAGCGCTATTCAATCCTTGGTAAAATTTCCCGGCCCCGGCAGGAGTCGCCCGGCCCCGGCAGGAGTCGTTAGTATGTCGGCAGACTCACAATCTTCATGATGCGTCAATTTTCCCCTGTACAGACGGGGCACTATGGGGCTAGCCTCTGAGCTGCGATGAGCGGTGCGCGGTAAGTAGTTAATCAGGTGAACTAATCGCGATTAGACAGGAGGCGGGAGCAATGACCCGATGGGTGCGGCAGTTCAGTGTCCACTTGCGACGCCTATGTTTGCTAATCCCGATTTTGAGCCTGCCCTGGTTGCTTGGCGCTTGCGCCAGCGGGCCCGCGCCGGAAGTGATGATGGCGCCTCCACCGCCAGCCACTATAGAAGCAGGTATACAAAAGGCATCCATGCGCTTCAACATGCCGGAAAAATGGATACGCGCCGTAATGGCTCAGGAGAGTGGCGGGCGCACTCACATTAACGGTCAGCCTATCGTTAGCAAAAAGGGCGCCATGGGGCTGATGCAGATCATGCCAGCAACCTGGGCTTATCTACGCGATGCCTATAAACTTGGTAACGATCCTTTTGATCCGCATGACAACATCATGGCGGGCACCGCATATCTCCGGGAAATGTACGACCAGTACGGCACCCCTGGCTTTCTTGCCGCGTACAACGCCGGTCCCGGCCGTTACCAAGCCCATCTCCGGACCCAGCAGCCGCTGCCCGGTGAAACGCAACGCTATGTCGCAATGATTGCCCCCCGGCTCGAGGGCGCGCAGCCGGACGGGCCTTCGCCGACTCGGCCAGTTCCCGTCAGTCGCGTTCCGATTGTCGTTGCGGCCTTAGCCGAGCCCGATGCTCCGCCACCTCCGCCACCTGCCGTACTTGTCCCCGTGGCCGTACGCGCCCAGACCGTACGTGCCGAAATTGAACAGGTGCGTGCCGAAAAGCCACTGCCCCCGGTGCGACTGGCCATCACCGAACTGCCGGCTCCCCGTGGCAACCGCGATGTCAACGGCCACCAACCCGATGCCAAGCCCGGCCGCATTACCCCTGGCCGCATTCCAAACGTACAGGCGTACGCCGGACGGCCCGGTGCCTTGCCTCCTGGGTGGTATGTACCTGTGGCGTACACCCGCTAGACCTGCGATCAATACGCAATGCCACCCATTTCACCTACAATTGGATGATTTCCTTAATGACCACGATTGTACGCCCTTCGGGAAGGGCTGCCGACGTACTGCGTAAAGTAAGCCTTGAGCCCGGCTTCGCCAGATATGCCGAGGGCTCGTGCATGGCCCGCTTCGGCGATACCCATGTGCTATGTACTGCGAGCGTCGATGAGCGGGTACCGCCATTCCTGCGCAACAGCGGGCTGGGCTGGATTACTGCGGAGTACGGTATGCTGCCGCGGTCGACCAACACTCGCACCGAGCGCGAAGCCGCTCGCGGCAAGCAATCGGGGCGAACCCAGGAAATACAGCGGTTGATCGGTCGGGCATTACGGGCCGTGGTTGACCGCAAGGCAATGGGTGAACTCCAGATCAGAATTGATTGCGATGTGCTCCAAGCTGACGGTGGCACTCGCACTGCGGCAATTACCGGCAGCTATGTCGCCCTGCACCAGGCGTTCATGCACCTGCTTCGGATAAAGAAGATCGCGGCGATACCCTTCACCGATTCGGTAGCGGCGGTATCATGCGGTATTTATAAGGGCGCGGCCTTACTTGATCTCGATTATGACGAGGACAGTGCGGCCCAAGCCGACGCCAATTTCGTCCTTTCAGGGGGTGGCGGCATAGTTGAGATTCAAGGGACGGCCGAAGAAAAGCCATTTTCAGAACCTCAGTTTCTGGAGTTGCTGACCCTTGCACGTCGAGGCGTAGATGCCCTGACCCTGCTCCAGAAGGCGGCAACCGCCGTTTGAAGCCCCCCTCCCCCCCTGTTGTCAAATGTCCATCCTTTTTCAAATAGCCGCGCTTTGTCAAATAGATCATGCAATGGCGTAGCCGGCTGCGGTCGGAATCTCTCACAACTGTCCCAAATTGGCCTTGATAATCACGCAAATCCCGACTAACCTCAAAGGTGGTGTAAGGAGGGTAGCGATGGCAATGTTAATGGATACCTTGTTCGGCATTATTCGGCAGGAGCAAAGGCAGCTAGAGGATGAGATCGCGGCGGAGGAGCGCAAGCGTCCAACCCCCGACCTTGCCCGCCTATCCTTCCTGCGCACGGAGCAGACAAGTCTGCGCCGGGAGTTGGAGCTTTACGCTGAACGATAGTGCCTTTTCCATAAGAGGCTGGACGGGCACTTTCATGGCGAGCCAGGTTAGTTGCTCGTGATTGGACAGAGATTACTAGGTTTGCCCGCGCGGACCCGAGTCGTTGTCGCCATGTCTGGCGGAGTCGATTCCTCTGTGGCCGCTGCGCTGTTGGCCGAACAGGGCTACGAGGTAGTCGGAGTTACGCTCCAACTTTATGATCATGGCTTGGCAGCAGGTCGTAAGGGTGCGTGTTGCGCCGGCCAAGACATTCATGATGCCCGCAGCTTTGCCCAGCGATTGGGCATTCCGCATTACGTGCTAGATTTCGAGAAACGATTCTCCGAGTCGGTCATTACCGACTTTGCCGATAGTTACTTGCGCGGCGAAACGCCGATTCCCTGCGTACGCTGCAACCAGGAAGTAAAGTTTGGCGACCTTATGACGTTTGCCCGCGACTTAAAGGCGGGCGCATTGGTTACTGGTCACTATGCTCGCCGCATCGACGGACCTAGCGGACCTGCGTTGCACCGAGGAAGCGAGCTGGGGCGCGATCAAAGCTACTTCCTGTTCGCGACCACCCGTAAACAACTGTCTTTTATACAGTTTCCGCTGGGCGGTTGCACCAAAGCCGAGGTCAGGGCACAGGCCGCGCGATTCAGTCTGGAGATTGCCGCCAAGCCCGACAGTCAAGACATCTGCTTTGTCCCCGACGGCTCCTACGGCGCGGTGGTCGCCCGAGTCCGTCCCGAAGCGGTATTCCCAGGCGAAATAATCCATGTTAACGGCCTAGCGCTTGGGCGTCACAACGGCATTATCCACTACACTATCGGCCAGCGTCGCGGACTGGGCTTGAGTTGTCGCAGCGGCGTTAATAACGAACCTCTGTACGTCGCACATCTTGATGCCGTACGAAACCAGGTCACGGTCGGCCCACGCGAGGCTCTGGCACGTACACACATACACATACGCAATATAAACTGGCTCGCTGACCTACCGCCACCAGTGACCGGACTTGAAGTAATGGTCAAGCTGCGGTCAACTCAGCCAGAGGTTGCGGCAATCCTGTATCTCGACCCGTGTGGTCAGGCTGGCAGGGTTGTGCTGTCCGAGCCGCAGTACGGTGTCGCCCCTGGCCAGGCCTGCGTCGCCTATCAGGGTGATCGCGTCTTGGGCGGTGGTTGGATTGTGGCTGGCTTGGGCGACGCGCCTAAATATTGATTTGGGACCAGGAACCGAATGAAACCCGGACAATTTAGTAGTCCGATAATCGTTGCGCGCAATACTGGGCTAGAACAAGGGCGGTTCGCTGACCGTGGGCCTAGTTTGACCGATCATGTAAAAGACGCAGCCCTCATCAAGATCCCCCAGACGTGTCATATTGGCTACATACCAACTGCCATCAGGCGTACGAACCGTGAGGATAAGTTTGTCGGGGTTAGAATGGATGGTATAACCGCCCAAATCCGCCTCGGCACCACGCATGACATTCTTTAGGGCAGCCTGCGGCAAGGTGAAGTGCTTACCGTCCACCTCAACATCGATCGGACGCTCGAAAGCACAGTTTTTTTCCTTATCGGGCCGTTTCGGTTTAGGTTTGGCCGGCTTCTTGGCTTTAGCCGCGTCTTTCCCGTCGCCCGGTTCGGCTGGCTTAGCCGCTTCAGGCGGCTTAGCATGACCGCCTCCCTCGTTAGCGGTCGCATAGCTCCAGCCACCAACGACGAAGAACAACGCCGCGAGAAGTGCTATACGAACCATCTGGTTACCCCACAACAAAATCACATGCTCCGTCGGTACTGACCTCCGACCTCAAATAAAGCTTCGGTTATCTGACCAAGAGAACAATACCGTACCACGTCGATCAATACAGCGAAAAGATTTTCATGGCAGATAGCTGCCTGTTTCAAGCGTTCAAGCTGCGCGGGAGCCTCTTTGACATTACGGGCATGAAAATCCTGGAGGCGGCGTAACTGACTCCGTTTCTCATCATCTGATGAGCGCTGAAGCTTGGGCGGCACCACCTCACCAGGAACCGGGTTGACAAACGTATTGACTCCGATGATCGGTAGCCGACCATCATGCTTTCGCATCTCATAGTAGAGCGACTCGTCTTGAATACGACCACGCTGGTAGCCGGTCTCCATGGCCCCAAGCACACCACCGCGCTCGGCAAGGCGATCGAACTCAGCCAGCACCGCTTCCTCGACAAGGTCAGTCAATTCCTCGATAAAGAAGGCACCTTGATTAGGATTTTCGTTGCGGGCCACCCCCCATTCACGATTGATAATCATCTGTATAGCTAGCGCCCGGCGGACGCTCTCGGTACTTGGCGTCGTAAAAGCTTCATCATGCGCATTGGTATGCAGGCTGTTGCAGTTATCATAGATGGCAATTAATGCTTGAAGTGCCGTACGTGTGTCGTTAAAATCCATCTCCTGCGCGTGAAGCGAGCGTCCAGACGTCTGTATATGGTATTTAAGCTTCTGAGAGCGCTCGTCTGCATTGTAAAGGAACCGCATAGCCGTTGACCAGATCCGCCGCGCCACTCGGCCCATGACCGCATATTCAGGCTCCATGCCGTTAGAAAAGAAGAACGACAAATTCTGAGCAAAGTCATCAATCGCCATACTGCGAGCAAGGTAGGCCTCAACATAGGTAAAGCCGTTGGCGAGGGTGAAAGCAAGCTGAGTAATAGGGTTGGCGCCAGCCTCGGCAATGTGATATCCAGAAATAGAGACAGAATAAAAATTCTTAACATTGTGATGGACAAACCACTCCTGAATATCTGCCATCATCTGCAGCGCAAATTCGGACGAAAAGATACAAGTGTTCTGCCCCTGGTCTTCCTTCAGTATATCAGATTGTACGGTCCC
>JBAXKX010000139.1:0-7751 GCA_037135115.1 Rhodospirillaceae bacterium | reverse complement strand
CGCGGCTTTGGTTCAGAACTGTCGGAGAAGCCGCTCGATGTAGTTCAGTTCATGGCGCGGACGTTCGCCTTGGTTGGCACGACGGCGCAATTCATCGAGAATTTCTCGTGAACGTTGAATATTACCCTGTTTAGGGACCTTTACGTTACTAGATCCAAGGCCGGGGGCGCCAAAGCCGGGCAGCCGCCTTCCGAGTGGATCACGGCCGACTCCGCTCCCGCCCATTTTATTGACGAGGCCGCGCATGCCTTGTTGGAGTTCGTCCACCGCCTGAGCCTGCGAGGCCGCAGCGTTGCCGCCTTGACTCAGTGTCCTTTCGGCATCGTTCATCGCCCGTTCGGCTCGTCCTAGTGATTGCGGTATTTCGCCGATGATTTCATCCAGTTGTTGCATCGTTTCGCCAAGTTGGTGGCGCAGCTGGCCTTGTTTGTTGGCTTCGTCATTTCCGGCAGGCTTGCCGCGCCTATTTGGTCCCGTTATGGGGGGCCTGGTTAGGTAGGGTCTAGGTAAAGACTGTAATGTCGGTGAAGGGCTTGACCCGTCCTGATCGGGGCTATCGTTGGATTCATTTTCCGGTTGGGCGCGAAGGCTGCGGTCGAGAAGTTCGTGCTGGCCGGCGGTTATATCCTCGAGCCGGTGCAGTGCTTCAAGGTTCTTGGCCTGATCAGGATTGCCGCCATCGTCCCCACGCAGGTTGTCAAGCAATTGGCGCAGGTTGGTAAGTAACTGGCGGGCATCTTTGCGGGAACCGGTCTCAGCCATGTCGCGCAAAGCCGTTATCATCGATTCGAGGTCGGAGCCGTCGATAATCTGGTTTGCGGTGGGTATTTGGTCTGCTGTAAGGTTTTTACCCGTGTTGGGGGTGCTGGCGTTTTGGGCTTGGCGTTCGAGCGACTCGAGGACGCGGCCGAGTGCTGCCTCTAGATCGTTAATGCGAAGCTGTAGTTCAGCCGCCGGTGCGTTGCGGTCTAGGGCCTCGGCCAGTGCCCGTTCGGCATCGCGGAAGTCATGTTCGGCCAGCGATAGCCCGCCATCCTCGAGTCGCAGGGCAGTTTGCCATAACAGCTCGGCAACGGCATTGGGCACCTCGCTGTTCATGTCGCGGAACAATTGCGCTACCGCCACGCGCAGCGCCAGGAAGGTCACGGTGTCGTCGTGATAGGCCCCAGGTTTGATAGAAATCGCCGAAAGCGCTCGCGCGGTGGCTGCCCGTGCCCCTTCGCCCGCAATCATTAGTTTTTTGCGTTCGGAAATGAGTTGCCTTGCGATCGGATTGGCAAAGATGCGCTCAGGGAGCATCATTGCTACCTCATCGGCTTTGCTGTGGTTGTCGCCGGTATCGGTCACGCTCAGGCCGATTAGAACCGGCAGTCCCGCCCATGGACTATCGGTCAGATCCTGAACGCTGACACCAGTAATATTCTTTTGGTTGGGGGCGGGCTGGGGTAGGGGCAGCGAAATCGCGTTAGGGGAGGAGGGGGAGGGGGAGAATTGGGAGAAGTGGGAATTCTGGCTCCTGAGCGGCGTCGTTGGGTCCGGCCGGATTGTCGCCGTTATCGCGGCGATGCCGTAATCGTCAGAGGCAAAATATTCAAGCCGCAATGTCCCGCGTTCGCCGGTGGCCGGGGGGCCAGAAAATCCGATAGTTGGCGGCCGGTCGGCTATAATCGAAATCGGCCATTTTCCAAGAGTGCGACCATCCTGGTCAATCGAGATAGCGGTTCCGCCGCGCAAGATTTCTTGCACTTGAAAATTGCGGTGGTCGAGCGCCTTGAAGCGGAACCTTGTTTCGTTGACCATCAGTTCAGGTACGCCGCCGCCGCCACTCAGTCGGGCTAGTACGACGCTTCCGGCCGGTACCGTAATTGGCTCGGATTTCTCCGCCGACTTTTCTTGCCATTGGCCGGTTACGGCGTGGTGCAGGAATATCGGGGCGAACCCGGTATAGGTCGGTGGCACTAGCCAGAGGTCAAATGCCGCCTTTGTGGTCCGTCCGGGGCTGTCCAGCTGTGGCACTAATGCGGCTCGCAGCCGCAGCGGCCAGTCGCCCCAACTCCAAGCCGCCGAAATGACCAGCGCCAGCGCAGCAACTAATCGAAGGTGAAACGGGTCATGGTCGCCAATTTTGGGATGGGGTAGGCGCAGCCTCAGCCGGCTTGCCCGGCTTGCTACTTGTTGGCAATGGGCCTGCCATATCGCTGCGGATGGTGGATGATCGCTAGCCGGGTGATCGCGCAGAGTTAGCAGCGGACGGTGTGCTAGGCCGCTGTCGCGCTCGAGTCGACGCAGTGCTTCGGACTCTTCCGGCCAGCGGAAGTTTTTGTATCTGCGCCGAACCAAATAGACCAGAAAGGCCGCACTCATCAGCAGTGTCAGGCCGTGAAGCCAGCCCGGCAGCACCGGCAATATATCGAGCAGGGCCACAGCGATAAAGGCACCGAGCAGGCTCGACGCCGGCCATAGCGCCCGCCACATACGCTCCCAAACCAACACCAGCCGCGCCGTTATCAGAGTTTGGCGCGGCGGCGTCGGTGTCCCGGCATGGTACGGCATTGGATCATGCCTAGGTAGATTTTCTTGGGATATAAGTATTTAGAAAGGCCAATAGTGCTTTTCGTACCAGGTGTTGCCGACCATTACGCCGATAAGTACACCAGCTACCGTGAACAGGCCACCTTCGAGCAGTGTTTCGGCCAGATAACCGCCAATCGCGCCACCGCCCAGAATAGCCGCCGCCTGAGATGTCGGCATATTTTGCAGGCCTTGCAAGTCACTGGGGATTGCCGCCAGCTCGAACGTGCCAGCGTTAGTACCGGTGGTTCCGGCCTGCATAGCTTGGGCGTTGGCAGCAGTCGGGGTTAAAAACGGGGCTGCCGCCAGGGCCACAGTCAAAGCCGCAATTTGAAGTAATTTGCGCATATCTTTCCTCCGTTAGTCAGGGCTGGGCCGCAGGAATGCGGTTAGTGGCCCGGTGTTCTGAACTCTTATAGCATGCCATCGGCCACTCCGGAAATGAACACCGATAGCGCAAGGTCAAGTATTACCAATGCCGCCGCTGGAAAAGCCGGCAAATCGAGTGAGACTTGGGTGATGTACCATTGATAGGCGAGGATGGCCATGCTCGTCACAAACACGATGGTCTCGCCGATCGGATCGGGCAGTATGCCGCTGGCGTTGAGCAGAACTAACGGCAGATAGACTATCATCTGTAGCACCGCTGACCAGTTATAGGCGCTTAGGAACACCGGATAGCGGTCGGAGCGGTCGAGGAAGTGGGTAAGGTCGTTCATAATCAAGGCATAAGCAGTCCAGCTGATGACATAGGCGATCAGCTCGACGACAAAGAAGTTCGATAGCGTCGTATCGGTACCGTTTTCACTGAGGCGGAGGGTTACCAGCACTACATAGGCCGGGAACGTCAGTACTGCCGCGAAAAAGGAGCGTGCCGCAGCCGCCGTGCTGCGATTGAAATACGCAAGGCCAGAGATGTCCATCAGGGCCAGCCGGTAAGCGCCGAACAGCGCATACGCCATTTCGCGAAGCGTTGGCATTGCTCAGGCTCCAACT
The DNA here is from genome assembly GCA_037135115.1 of Rhodospirillaceae bacterium. GTDB lineage: Bacteria > Pseudomonadota > Alphaproteobacteria > Azospirillales > Azospirillaceae > BOG-933. The sequence goes on along the minus strand of JBAXKX010000139.1, from coordinate 4,184 downwards.
TGGTTAAAATAACCGGTCAGTATGCCGGTATAAATGTCGACCAGCTTATCCAGGTCGGTAAGGACCAAGTGTTCGTCAACCTTGTGCATGGTTCCTCCGGGTAGGCCGAACTCAACCACCGGGCACAGGTCCTTGATGAAGCGGGCGTCGGAGGTGCCGCCGCCGGTATTGAGGTCGGGCGTAAGTCCGGTTTCCCGCTCAATGACCCGTGACACCAGTTCACAGAGTGGCCCCGGCAGCGTCAGGAAGGCATCACCACTCAATTGCAGGTCCAGAAGGTAGGCGCCACCCACTGCATCCAGGCGCTGTCGCAACCAAATCTCCAGCCCGGTGGCGGTGTAAAGCGGGTTGAAGCGAATGTTGAAGGCGGCGGTGCCCACAGCCGGAATGACATTGGTCGCCGGGTTGCCGACATCGATCGAAGTCAGCACCAGCGATGACGGCGGGAAATGGGTGGTGCCCTGGTCGAGCGGGAGTGATAATAATGCATCAAGCATTCGCACCAGACGAGGTAGCGGATTGTCGGCGCGCTCGGGATAGGCGACGTGGCCCTGGTTCCCGGGCACGGTAAGCTGGCCATTCAGGCTGCCGCGGCGGCCGATTTTAATCACGTCGCCGAGTTGATGGGCGCAGGTGGGTTCGCCGACTAGGCAGGCATCAAGGTGTTCGCCCCACTTAGCGAGAAGCGGCAGCATCGCCCGAGTGCCGTTGGTGGCGACCCCCTCCTCGTCGCCGGTAATCAATAGGCTGATCGAGCCTGCCGGCTTGCCGACGCTGGTTAACAGTCGTGACACCGCTGCGATGAAGGCGGCAATCGCTCCCTTCATATCGGTGGCCCCACGACCGAATAGCCGATCAGCGATAATCTCGCCGCCGAAGGGATCAACCGTCCAGTCGCTAACTTGACCTGGCGGTACTACGTCGGTATGGCCAGCAAAACAGAAATTGGGCGCATTGCGGCCAAGCCGGGCATAGAGATTGTCAACTGCCGCCGTTCCCGGTGCCTGCAATCGGACCATCCGGCAGGTGAAGCCAAGTGAAACCAGCACCGAGTCGAGCAGCTCTAGCGCGCCCGCGTCGTTCGGCGTTACGCTGGGACAGCGGATTAGCGCCTGGGTCAGAGCCGCCGCATCGATCCGTTTCATGAATTGTGGTGCCCGCAGTTTATTACCTGAGCTGCCGCCAGCTTAGTTTTTATTTCCTAAGCTGCCAGCTTAGTCGCGTAGCAGATCGTTGATCGAAGTTTTGGAGCGGGTTCTTTCGTCGACTCGCTTGACGATTACCGCACAGTAGAGGCCGGGTCCGGGCGAACCGTTGGGCATCGGCTTGCCGGGCATAGTTCCCGCTACCACCACCGAATAGGCCGGGACACGACCGTAATGAATCTCGCCGCTGGCGCGATCGACGATCCGGGTTGAGGCGCCGAGATAGACACCCATCGACAGTACGGCTCCACGTTCGACGACGACGCCCTCGGCAACCTCCGAGCGGGCGCCAATAAAGCAATCGTCTTCAATGATCACCGGCTCGGCTTGGAGCGGTTCTAGCACGCCGCCGATGCCAACTCCGCCCGAAATGTGGACGTTGCGGCCGATTTGGGCGCACGAGCCAACCGTAGCCCAGCTATCGATCATTGTTCCCGCCCCAACATGGGCACCAACATTGACGAAACATGGCATCAGTATAACGCCTGGGGCGATATGGGCCGAACGCCGCACTATGGCTCCCGGCACCGCCCGGAAACCGGCGGTACGAAAAGCAGTCTCGTCCCAGCCTGAGAATTTGGATGGCACCTTGTCGAACCAGCCGCCCGCCGGGCCGCCAGGGATAAAGCTATTGTCATTCAGGCGGAACGACAGCAGTACAGCCTTTTTCAGCCATTGGTGGACGCACCAGCCGCCTGTAACCAGCGGCTCTGCCACCCGAACCGCGCCTTGGTCGAGCAATTCCAGCGCCGCATTGACGGCAGCTCGTTCCGGCCCCAGGCTGGTGGGGCAAAGCTCGGCGCGGCGTTCCCATGCAGCTGAGATGGTAGTTTCGAGTGTGTTGTTGCTCATGTCTTGTTGCTCATGGCGGATTCCAGGATTGGTAATGCGGGTGGCAACCATCTGCACCATCCTCCACCCGGGCGCCGGTTGTCAACTCGGCCACGGCATGTTTTGCCGGGTATGTCATGGCGGGTTGCGGCTTATTCCACTGAAACACACTGAAACACACTGAACCACACCGAAACGCACCGTCGCATCAAGGCAGGGAAGGATTGCCGGAGCTATTGGCACGGCATGTGCATTCACCTTCTGTTACCAAAGCATCGGACCGAGAGGCGACCATGGAAAACCCGATTTACATCTCCCTTTCGCGCATGATGGCATTGCGCAACCAGATGGATGTGGTGGCCAACAACGTCGCGAACGCAAATTCCACCGCTTATAAGCAGCAGCGCGTGTTGTTCAGCGAGTTCCTCAAGAAGCCGGCGATGGGTGAACAAATTTCTATGGTGCGAGACCGCGCCACAGTACGTGATATGTCTCAAGGACCGCTTACGGCGACCAATAATCCGCTTGATCTTGCCATCAATGGCAAGGGTTTTTTTGTAGTGGATACCCTCAATGGCCCCCGTTACACCCGCAACGGCCGTTTTCAACTTGATGGCAAGGGCGGCGTGGTTGACGTCAACGGCCTGCCGGTGCTGGACGCCAAGAGTAAGCCGGTCACCATCCCGGCCGGGGCGAGCAGAGTTCGCGTTACTAGCGATGGTTCTGTTCTCACCGATCTTGACCCGACCAATGCGGTGGCAAAGATTGCTATGGTGTCGTTCGAAAAGGAACACCAACTGGTACAAGTCGGGGCTGGTTTGTTTACTACAGCTTCTCCAGATCAACAACCTATACCTGCAAGCAATGACATCAAAATTACTCAGGGTATGATTGAGGAATCAAATGTAAAACCTATTCTTGAAATGACAAACATGATAGGTGTTCTTCGCCAATACCAAGGTATGCAGAAGATTATTGACGCAGAGCACGAACGTCAGAAAGCTATGATCCAAAAACTTGGCCGTTCGGTGTAAATGTTTTGAAACAGAAGGAATAGTTCTATGCGTAGTCTTTCAATCGGCGCCACCGGCATGCAGGCTCAGCAGCTTAATGTCGAAGTAATCTCCAACAACATTGCCAACAGCTCGACCACCGGTTTCAAGCGCCAACGCGCCGAGTTTCAGGATCTGTTGTATCAAAATATGCGCCGCATCGGCTCTACCTCGTCCGATGCCGGCACTATCATCCCGTCTGGCGTGCAGATAGGCTCCGGTGTTCGCACCGCTTCGGTTTATCGGATTATGGAACAGGGTAACTTGACGATTACCGACAACAAGCTAGATCTCGCCATTAATGGTAATGGCTTTTTCCAAATACAGTTGCCGAGTGGTGATATCGCCTATACCCGCGATGGTTCATTCGCCCTCAACCCCGAGGGCAAGATCGTCACCAGCAATGGCTATGTTGTCGCGCCAGGGATCGTTGTGACGGCCGGAGCTACAGATATATCGGTGAGCGCGACCGGCCAGGTGCAGGCTAAGGTGCCCGGCAGCGTAATTCCTGCGATCGTCGGCCAGATTAATATCGCCAATTTCGCCAATACCGCCGGGCTTGAGGCTACAGGTGATAACCTTTACCTGGAAACCCCAGCATCGGGTACCCCCACCACCGGCCTTCCCGGCTCGACCGGTCTTGGCCCGATACTCCAGGGCACGCTCGAGACCTCCAACGTCAACGTGGTTCAGGAAATCACCACGCTCATTACCGCACAGCGCGCCTATGAAATGAATTCAAAAATTATCAAGACTTCAGACGAAATGATGCAGACCGTCGGACAGCTGCGCTAATAAAACTAAGGGAGTAACCCGTCATGAAGACTTATTTAACCTTGGGTATATGCGCTGTTGCGTCGATAGCTACCTACACAGCCGATGCGGCTCAGCTCCGCCCGACAGTTTCGGTTTCCAGCGATCATATCAGTATTGGCGATTTGTTCGAAGGAGTCGCCGAACTGGCCGAGCGTCAGGTGGCCACTGCCCCGGCCCTCGGTCGTTCGCTGACCTTCGACCTTGACGCCTTGCAACGCATGGCCACCGCCTACAATGTCGATTGGAAGCCGGCTCCTGGTGACTCAAAAGTGGTGGTCAC
>JBAXKX010000138.1:0-7779 GCA_037135115.1 Rhodospirillaceae bacterium | reverse complement strand
AACAAAACAATCGGATATAATCCTCCATCGGTCAGCGCCTATTTCGGCCATACTGTATTTCCAGATCTGGGACGTTATCGTGCCTATGAGCGGGTAGTTCGCGAAGCATTTCTCGATTTCGTTCGGCAGAACCCGATTTACATGCTTCGCCTTACCATAATTACCAAGCCATACCTGACGCTCTGCTTATATCGTGATGCAATGTTAAATATCATTGTCAACGGTTGGGCGTATCTGTTGGCAATCGGTCTTATGTTTATAGTATCCGTGCGAAATACAAGATTAAGTCTAATTGCTATGCATGACCTCAGGTCAAGTACCATTTTGATTGGGGGGATGGCGATGACATCCTTGGCACCATTGATTGCGGCGTATCCTTCTGGTCATGCCATTGGAGATGGTGTCGCACTATGGTCTGCATTTATCGCATCGTTCGTAATGATAGCATTTATTGCTTGGTGGAGAAGGATGCGATTGGTTCCCTAAACAAACCGGCCGGGTTTTTTGTCATACCCCATACGGGGTGGCATGCCTCCCGGCTCGATCTGACCTACTTGACTTGTTTATCCCAAACCGATTAAATCCTAAGTGAGCGCCAGATAAGGTATTGATATGAAGTCGCCTCCCACTTTTGCCAAAGGTCGTACAATCCTATGAAAGTCGTAATTCTGGCGGGAGGGCTCGGTACTCGTATCGCGGAGGAATCTGCGGCGCGTCCGAAGCCGATGGTTGAGATTGGTGGGCGGCCAATCCTGTGGCATATAATCAAAATCTATGCCCACTATGGCTTAACCGACTTTATAATCTGCCTCGGCTATAGAGGCTACATGATTAAAGAATATTTCAGTAATTATTTTTTGCATATGTCGGATGTGTCTTTTGACATGGCGACCAACAAGATGGAAGTTCATCGACAAACCGCAGAGCCATGGCGAATTACATTGGTTGATACCGGCGAACACACCAACACCGGCGGTCGTATTAAGCGGGTTATGCCCTATATTGGTGATGACCCGGTGTTTGCTTTGACCTATGGCGACGGTGTGGCCGATATTGACATTGCCAAATTGACCGCCTTTCATGCCGAACATGGACGTCTGGCGTCATTGACTGCGGTGCGCCCGGCCAAGCGGTTTGGTGCCTTGACCCTTTGTGGCGATCGAGTGGTAGTTTTTCAGGAAAAGCCGGAGCATGAAGGCGGCTGGATCAACGGCGGCTTTTTCTTATTATCGCCCAAGGTCGGCGATCTGATCGAAGGTGACGCAACCATTTGGGAACGAGAGCCTCTGGAAACCCTGGCCACCCAGGACCAATTGCGCGCCTATGCCCACGCTGGCTTCTGGCATCCCATGGACACGGTACGTGATAGGAATTTTTTGGAAGAACAATGGCAAAGCGGCCAGGCCCGGTGGAAAGTATGGTGATAAGTTCCCGCTTCTGGTCCGGGCGCCGGGTATTTGTTACCGGCCATACTGGCTTCAAGGGCGCTTGGCTTTGCCTTTGGTTGCAGCGTCTCGGCGCTCAAGTCGCCGGTTATGCCCTTGAGCCTCCGACCGATCCCAACCTGTTTACCCTGGCTGGAGTTGCTGGCGGCATGGGCGATGAGCGTGGCGATGTCCGCGATTTCGCGCGGTTGACTGCGGCCGTGACTAAGCACCGTCCGGAGATTGTTATACACTTAGCCGCGCAATCGCTGGTACGGCTCTCCTATTGCGATCCAATAACTACATTTACTACCAACGTAATGGGGACAGTTAACCTGCTTGAAGCTTTGCGCCGGGTCGATACTGTACGCGCAGCGATAATTGTAACTACGGACAAATGCTATTCCAATCAAGAATGGGTGTGGGGTTATCGCGAAATCGACGCATTGGGTGGCCATGACCCCTACAGCAGTAGCAAAGCCTGCGCTGAACTAGCCACTGTGGCCTATCGAGACAGCTTCTTTCCGCTTGCCACCTATGCAAATCACGGAGTAGCAGTAGCCTCGGCACGGGCCGGCAACGTCGTCGGCGGCGGCGATTGGGCCCTGGATCGCCTAGTTCCCGACGCCATGCGCGCCTTCATCACCGGCCAATGCTTGGAAGTACGCAATCCTGATTCTATCCGCCCGTGGCAACACGTACTCGACCCTTTGGCTGGATATCTACAGCTGGCACAGCGATTAGTTGAGCGTGGCCCCGAGTTTGCGTGTGCATGGAATTTCGGCCCTTCATCTGATGGGGAACAACCGGTTCGAGCCTTGATCGAGCGGCTGATCGGGTTGTGGGGCCCGGGCGCCGCGTGGCGAGTTGATGAACGGGAAAAACCGCATGAAGCAAACTACCTTAAACTTGACTGCTCACAGGCCCGTAGTCGGCTAAACTGGTGCCCCTCTATCACCTTTGACCAAATGCTTCGGCTAACCGTTGACTGGTACCGAGCCCAAGCCGACGGCGGCGACTTGCGAGCCATGACTTTGCACCAAATTAACACAGAATTTCCGGACGCCGCATGACCAACGCTGGAGTTTTAACCTTGACCTCCTCATCCCCGGAGACGGCGGACCAACTCCGGCAACAGATACTGGAACTGGTCAGCCGCTATCATGATCTTGCACATGCCAGAAAAGGTTTTGAGCCAGGAACCTCGTCTGTGCCGGTGGCCGGAAGAGTTTATGACGCCAGTGACATCAAATCTCTAGTCGACTCGGCGCTCGACTTCTGGCTTACCACTGGCCGATTCAATGACGCTTTTGAAAAGCGCTTGGCCGTAGAGGTTAACGCCCGTTTTGTATTGACTGTCAATTCTGGTTCTTCGGCCAATCTGGTTGCCTTTGCTGCCCTAACCTCGCCTTTGCTCAAGGAGCGAACCCTGAAACCCGGCGATGAGGTTATAACTACCGCCACAGGATTCCCAACCACTGTAAACCCAGCTCTGCTCTACGGCATGACGCCGGTTTTTGTCGATGTCGATATCCCGACCTATAATATTGATCCGCACCAGATCGAGGAGGCGATATCGGACAAAACTCGAGCAATCATGATTGCTCATACCTTAGGTAATCCTTTTGATCTCGCCACTGTTACTGATATAGCTAAACGCCACAACTTGTTTTTGATCGAGGATTGTTGTGATGCTCTTGGCGCCACTTATGACGGCAAGAACGTCGGCACGTTTGGGGATATAGGCACGCTCAGCTTCTACCCGGCCCATCACATTACTATGGGCGAAGGTGGCGCGGTGTTCACCAACCGACCTTTGCTAAAACGGGCAATGGAATCAATCAGGGATTGGGGACGTGACTGCTATTGCGCGCCGGGCAAAGACGACACCTGCGGCCACCGCTTCGACTGGCAATTGGGAGACTTGCCCAAAGGCTACGACCACAAATACGTATATTCCCATATTGGTTACAACCTGAAGATCACGGATATGCAAGCGGCCGTTGGGTTGGCCCAGCTTGACCACCTTACACAATTTATCGCCGCCCGCCGACGTAACTTTCAACGTCTAAAGGCTGGTCTGACAGGGCTTAAGGAATTTCTGATCCTACCCGAGGCGACGGCTAATAGCGAACCATCCTGGTTCGGCTTCGCCCTGACCGTTCGCCAAGAAGCCCACTTCAGCCGTGACCAAATGGTGATTTGGCTTAACCAACGCAAGATTGCAACCCGGTTATTGTTCGGTGGCAACTTGCTGCGACAGCCTTATATGCTCGAACGCCCGCATCGACAAGTTGGCGACCTTGCCAACAGCGACCGAGTAATGCGGCAGACCTTCTGGATCGGGGTCTATCCGGGCCTGGGGGACGCTCATATTGATTATATATTAAGCATGATATCAGATTTCTGCCGCAACCATGGAAAGAGAGAATAATTGATGGCTGGCGTCAAGGTCGCCATCCTGGGTAGTGGTAACATTGGAGCTGACCTAATGATTAAGGTCCGTCGCTCCGAGTTGCTGGAATGTACGGTGCTGATTGGCCGTAATCTGTCCTCTCTTGGACTTGCAAAGGCCCAATCGCTTGGCATTCCAATCTCAGTTGAGGGGATAAATTACATTGAGAAGCATCCAGATTGTTGCGATGTTGTTTTCGATGCTACCTCGGCTGCGTCGCATTTTGAACATGCCGTGATTCTAAGTCGGCTTGGCAAAATGGTAATCGACCTGACGCCGGCCAAAGTTGGCGAGTTCTATGTCCCGGCGGTTGATTTCGGTACAGGACTTCAATTTCGAAACCTAAATATGATAACTTGCGGTGGACAGGCATCAGTTCCGATCGCCTATGCCTTGGGGCAAACGCACACTAAAATTGATTATATCGAAGTTATTTCTAGTATTGCTTCCAGATCTGCAGGACCAGCAACTCGTCGCAATCTTGACGAATATATTCACACAACCGAAGCGGCAATCCGCCGATTTTCCGGTTGCCTGACCAGCAAGGCTATACTTAATCTCAATCCGGCGATACCATGTATCAACATGCAGACCACAGTTTTCGCCAAGATCGCCAATCCCGATCTCGAAGCCTTCAGAAATAAACTTGACGATGTCGTTCAACGAGTTCGGGCTTACGTTCCAAAATATGAGATTATTGTTGGCCCAAAACTTGATAACGACCGGGTTGTAACAATGGTGCGGGTGAAGGGCCGGGGAGACTATCTGCCGCCTTATGCTGGTAATCTGGACATCATTAATTGCGCGGCGATCGCAGCTGCTGAGGATTTTGCCATGCACCATCACCAGCTCTCGCAATTTACTTCTGGAGTTCGGCCATGACCCCAGCCGATACTCATACCAGAATTATAATCAACGACCCTTCATTACGCGACGGAAATCATGCCATCGGACATCAACTAAAACCCGAACAGATTGCCGCTTACTGTCGCATTGCCGACGAGGCCGGCATTCCAATGGTTGAGGTTGGGCACGGCAACGGAATTGGTGCGTCTTCGTTACAATTAGGCCTTTCTGCGGCAAGTGATGCGGAATTATTGAACGCAGCTCGAGATAACTTGAAGAGAAGCCGACTTGGCGTCCACGTTATTCCCGGATTTGCAACTATTGAGAAGGACATAAAACCTGCATTGGATATTGGGGTTGATGTATTTCGCATTGCATCTCACTGCACGGAAGCCGACATTACCGAGCGATTTATTGACTATGTTCGCAAACGTGGGAGAACAGCCTATGGAGTACTGATGATGTCGCACATGGCATCATCGGATGTGCTGGTTGAAGAAGCCCGCAAAATGGAAGCCTACGGCGCTGAGATGGTAGTGATCATGGACTCGGCCGGTGCATATCTGCCGCACGAGGTCCGGACTCGAATAATGGCCCTGGTCGAAGGGTTGCAAATTCCGCTCGGTTTTCATGCACACAATAATCTAGGCATGGCGGTGGCTAATTCAGTTGCGGCGGTCGAAGCCGGGGCCAGCCTGCTTGACGGTTGCGCCCGAGGCTTTGGTGCCGGCGCCGGCAACGCCCAGTTGGAAGTTATGGTAGCTGTCCTCCATAAATTGGGCTATCATACAGGAATTGATCTTTATCGTGTGCTTGATCTGGGCAATTTCGCCGAAAATAATTTGATGTCCACGGTTCCCACCATTTCATCCGATAGTATCATCAGCGGCATCGCCGGTGTATTCTCGGGTTTCCTCAAACCAGTTCAGCGCATCGCCAGCCAATACGGCGTAGATGCGCGAGACATTTTTATCGAGCTTGGGCGGCGGGGCGTTGTTGCTGGGCAGGAGGACCTTATTCTTGAAGTCGCCGAACAGCTTCGCGCAAGCGGAGGCAAACAGTGACGACTGTATCAAACACGGCGCTTTACGATGATTGCGCTCGCTCGCTGGGAAATCAAGGGGCGGCGGCTTTAAGTCCGCTGCGACATGGAACACTAGTAATAACTGGTGGAACCGGCTTCGTCGGTCTGTGGATGGCCACTTTATGCGCGTTTCTCAATGATTGTCACGGTTTTAACCTTAAATTAGTGCTTACCGCCCGCCGGTACGGTCGTTTAGTAACGGCGGCCCCGCATCTTGTAGGCCGTGCCGATCTGCGGTTCGTCTCTGCCGACATACGCCAGTTTATAGAAATGCCAAGCGAAACAAGCTGGATTATCCACGCGGCCGGTACGCCGGACAGCCGAATTCATCTTAGCTCACCGATGGAGACTATGGCGGTAATCGCCGAGGGTACTTATCGGATTCTGCGAGTTGCTGAGCAATGCGACAATCTGCGTATGATGCTTCATTTGAGTTCAGCCCTGGTTTATGGTACACAGCCCCTGGACATGGCGTCACTGCCCGAGGATTTTACCGGAACGCTCAATCCAGCGGCAGTCACCTCTGCTTATGCCGAAGCCAAGCGCTACAGTGAGGCACTGTGTGTCAGCGCCCGCAGCCAATCGCGAACCCCGCTAATCATTACTCGTCCCTTTACGTTTCTCGGGCCGTTTCAGTCACTTGAAGCGCCTTGGGCCTTGAACAATTTCCTCTACTCTGCCTTGCATAACCAACCATTAAAGGTTTTAGGCGATGGCCGCTCTGTTCGTAGTCATTTTTACGGTAGCGACATGGCGTTCTTATTGTTGAGGATACTGAGCGGCGGTAGAAGTGGCGGCCTGTACAACCTTGGCCACCCCATCGGCACAACCCTGAGTGAACTAGCCGAGTTAGTCGTTCGGGTGGCAGGGGTCCAACTTGATATCCGATACAATACAGCCGGCCGCCAGATAGCTGCGTCACGCCTGATCCCGGATATGACCCGTTGCCATCACGATTTTGGTTTCACCTCGACCTTTACATTGACCGAAGCGATAGAACGCACCCTGGCATGGAACCGTCGGCGTCAAGACGAGGTTATGGGGTAATGGCTACATTCTCCAGCATTGCTGATAATTTAGCGTCAAATCAGTTCGCTCGCTTTATAGTAGTTGGAGTTATCAACACAGCCTTTGGTTACTGTGTTTTTGCGGCGCTTATTTTACTTGATGTTACGTCAATTTTGGCCTTGTTTATCTCGACGACGCTTGGTATTTTATTCAATTACAAGACCACCGGGCGGTTGGTCTTTCGTTGGCGTGATGGTGGCCGTCTGCTTCCCTTTTTCTGCGTTTACGTAGCAACCTTTTGTTTGAATATTTACGCTCTTTGGTCGCTTGAAGCCTGGGGTGTTCGTACATTAACTGCTCAAGCTTTGTTGCTGCCCGCCATGGTAATTATATCATATACATTAATACGTGTTTTAGTCTTTTGCCCTTTAGGTATCAAGGAACAGCCATGAAAAAGACAATTAGCATCATCACGCCATGTTATAATGAAGAGGAAAATGTTCGTGACTGCTATCATGCGGTCAAAGCATTGTTTACTGGTCCTTTACAGAACTATCACCGTGAGCATATTTTTTGCGATAACTGTTCTTTAGATCGCACTGTTGAAATCCTGCGCGAGATAGCAACGACCGACCCTGTGGTTAAGGTCATTCTCAACGCCAGCAATTTCGGCCCGATGCGATCGACCTACAACGGTGTGCTCAATGCCTCTGGCGACGCCATACTTTTGTTTTTGCCTGCTGACATGCAAGACCCGCCTGATCTACTGCCTCAGTTTGTCAATCTTTGGGAACAGGGCTATGAAATAGTCTATGGAATTCGTGCGACCAGGGCCGAGAGCTGGTTGATGAGTTCTGTACGTCGAGTTTATTATCGGCTGATCAGTTCTTTGTCTTATATCAAGGTTCCGCCCGATGTAGGTGATTTCCAGTTAATCGATCGCAAGGTTCTGTTGGCAATGC
>JBAXKX010000137.1:0-7785 GCA_037135115.1 Rhodospirillaceae bacterium | reverse complement strand
ATACCCAGGTCTATCTCGGCTCGGCTGAACTTGCGGCGGTGTGCGCTCTGCTTGGCCGGATTCCTACCCAGGCCGAGTACATGGAGATGGTCAGCGTCGTCAATAAAAAGGCCGCCGAGGTCTATCGTTACATGAACTTTGATCAAATTCCTGCCTTCCGTGAAGTAGCGGACAAGGTTGTTATATAGGCACGTTTGGGTATAGTCACGTTTTGTAGTCATGCCCCCGGCCTTTGGTCCGGGTCCGGGGGCAAGGTACCTGGATGAAACCTAATCTCAGGTCGGGGATGTGAGGGATAATATTTCGGAATCGCTCGTAGTTTGGAGTCCATAGAGGCGGGCGTACAGCCCCCCGCGTCGGACCAAATCGACGTGGCGACCCGACTCCACTACCCTACCTTGGTTCAAAACATAGATGCGATCGGCATCAACCACCGTTGAGAGGCGGTGTGCGATCACCAGTGTTGTGCGGCCGCGCTGTAACGTGCGTAATGCTCCTTGTACCGCGCGTTCGGATTCGCTATCCAGGGATGAGGTCGCCTCGTCGAGCAAAAGAATCGGAGCGTCGCGCAGCAGGGCGCGGGCGATGGCAATGCGCTGGCGCTGGCCACCCGACAACTTTACGCCGTGTTCCCCGACTAGCGTGTCATAACCCTGGGGCAGCGCCTTGATGAAGTCATGGGCGGCGGCCCCGCAAGCTGCGGCGATAATCTCATCCTCGCTAGCATCGGGGCGGCTATAGGCAATGTTGGCCCTGATCGATTGGTCGAATAGCGCCACCTCCTGGCTGACCAAGGCGATGTGGCCGCGCAGCGAGGCCATCGTCACGTCGCGAACGTCGAGGCCGCCAATCCTCACCGCGCCGCCCGTCACGTCATAGAAACGCGGAATGAGATTGAGCGCAGTGGATTTACCGGCACCAGACGGCCCCACCAGCGCCACCGTCTCGCCGTGTGCCACCTCCAACGTAATGCCGTTCAGGGCGGAAGCGTCGCTATGATAGGCGAACTGGACATTATCAAACTGGATACCAAATTGTTGTGCGATCAATGGAAGCGCCTGGGGCTTTTCAACGATGGTGGCATGAGTATCCAAAAGTTCGAATACACGCTCTGCCGCAGCCAGTCCTTGCTGGAGCTGGGCGTTAATCTTGGATAGTCGCTTCATCGGTTCATAAGCGAGCAGGAAGGCCGCGATAAACGACATCAGCGCCCCAAGCGTGCTGGCCCCGTCGATTACCCGCAAGCCGCCATAGACGATCACCGCGACAATGGCCATGCCGCTTAGTACCTCTGTCACCGGCGTAGTCATGGCCGAGACCCTGAAGGCCTTGCACACCAGCTTGAACAAGCGGTCGATTATCTCGCCAACCCGCTGACGTTCGTGGTCCTCCATGCCGTAGGCCTTGACGTGGCGCACGCCCTGGAAGGTTTGGTTGAGCAAGGTGGTGAAGTTGCCCAATTCGTGCTGGGTGCTGGTGGTGACGCGGCGCATGCGCTTGCCCATGCGAGCGACGAAATATCCAGCCAGTGGAAAGGTGACAAAGGCACCGGTCGCCAGCAGCCAATCATTATAAAACATCACACCAATCAGGAAGAAAAGCGTAAGTGTGCTTTTGCCCATACTGGTAAGACACTCGCCCATGGCACCACGCATCACGCCAACATCGTTGATCACCCGTGACATCAGCTGCCCGGTCGGGGTTGCGTGAAAAAAGGCTAGGTCAGCGCCGAGCAGGTGGCGATAAAGTTGCTTTTGGATATCGGCAACCACATGCTGTCCGATCCGATTCATCATGACGGAATGGAAATAGTCGGAAAAACCGCGAATGGTAAAGGCAATCATCACCGCTGCCGCCACCGGGATTACCATGCTGCGGTCGCGGTGCCCGAACACTCCGTCCATCACCGGTTCCATAAGGCGCGCCATGGCGCCGGTGGTCGCGGCATTAATAGCCATGAAGGCCAGCGCCGTCGCCAGCGCCGTTCGGTGCGGCCACAAGTAGTTGCCGAATATGCGCCGCAGCAACGGCCAACTGGCGGTTTGGCTATCGGCGTTGCGAGGAATGGGGGCGTTGCGAGGAATGGGCAGATAGGTCAAGATGATGGCCGTCAGGTTCGAGAGCGGAGGAGGCGAAGCTTCATTCGTATAGTCGATAGCATAAATGTCGGCGCTTGGCAGCAGTGCAAAGCTGCCGCTGAGGCGCTCCGGCACTCAGGTTTGGTTATGCACCGTTTGCGATGCGACGGTCGGGGTGGCTGCCGCAGTGCGGGATTGATGCATCGCCGTGCAACATGACGTTGCCGATCCAGCTATGCATTATTGTTTTATTGAGGGCGAGAGATTATAATATAGCCTCAAGGTTTAATACTCTGGATAAAGTATCCCCATGCCAGCGAGTAACACCAACCCCGCCAACCCCGCCAAAACCTCGCCCCAGCGACCTCGCATCGGCTTGGCGTTGGGGGGCGGTGTTGCCCGGGGTTGGGCTCATATCGGGGCGATGCGGGCGTTGCGGCGCTATGGCATTGAACCCGACGTTATCGCCGGCTCGTCGGTGGGGGCGCTGGTTGGCGGCGTCGCCCTGGCGGGTAAGTTGCCAGCACTGGAGAACTGGGCCAAGCGTCTGACCAAGCTTAAAATCGTGAGCTTTCTCGACTTGCGTTTGGCTAATGGTGGTCTGATCGGCGGCACTCATTTGGTGGCTGAAATGCGTGAGCAACTCGGTATCATCAAGATCGAGGAGCTTCGCAAACCCTTCGTCGCGGTCGCAACCGATTTGGTCACCGGGCATGAAGTCTGGCTGCGTACCGGCGATATGGTTGAAGGCCTGCGCGCCTCGTTTTCCCTGCCGGGAGTCTTTCCGCCGGTGAAGATCGAGGGCCGATGGCTCGTGGATGGGGCTTTGGTCAATCCGGTGCCGGTGTCGGTGTGTCGGGCGTTGGGCTGCCAGATGGTCATTGCGATCAACCTGAGCGCCGATATCATCGGCAAGGCCCGCCGGCCGGGCTGTCAGGTGCCGACTGCGGCCGGCTTCGACCTGCTCGCCCTGTTGGAGGCGCCGCACCCACCTTCGGTACCGACGCCATCGGCGCTGAATGCGCTGACTCGCCGCATCTTTCGCCGAGATTACGAGGGGCCGAGCATTTTCGGGGTCATGGAGTCGTCGTTCAGCATAATCACCGACCGCATTACCCGCTCGCGGCTGGCTGGCGAGCCGCCCGACGTACATATCACGCCGCGGCTCGGCCATATCGGCCTCCTGGAGTTCGATCGCGCCGAGGAGGTTATCGCCGAGGGCGAGGCCGCAGTTGAAAGGGCAATTCCAGACCTTTGCGACGCCCTGTCGGTCTTCGCCCACCACGATAAAGGCTGGGCACCTTGACATTTCGCGTTTCCGGTGAGATAGTTGACTGGTATAAGGCTCGAATTACTTGACACTTCGCTGGATCGCGGGAGGTTAGCAAACTGTTCCCTACTTGTCCTCATTCCTTGGCAGCGGCGGTTGTTTGTATTGGTCTGGCAGGCCCTCCCGCATTAGCGGGCGGTCACGCGCCAGCAAATGGTGCCCCGTCCGATGCCCATGGCGGAGCGGCGCAGGAAACGGCCCCGGAGACCTTTGTTGTGCTCGACCTGTTTTCCGAGATGCTGGAGGCGAGCGTTGCCGGGGTTGGCATCAAGATCGCCGAACTTAAGCCGAAGGTTGAGCATATTAATGAGTTGTACCATAATGGAGAGAAACATAAGGCACTGGCCCTGTGCCTTGGCGTTTCTACCGAAGTAGTTCTGCTCGGCCTATTAATAGAAACCTTCGGTATAGCCGAGCTTTTTATATCCGCACTATCATTTCCAGGCGATTGGGCAATTATGATGGCGCAGTCGACGGCCGGAATTATGCTTTCAACCAAGGTCGCGCTTATCGCCGGTGAAAAGGTTGAGGAGGCGACCGAGGAAAAATACGAACATGTAATTCACCTCGAGTCCAAACACCTCGAGTCCAAAGGTAAGGACAGCGCCGCCAAGCCTCATGGCTAAACCAAACGCAGATTTAATGACCAGGCGCGGCTGGCTCGCCAAAGCTGATGGTGGGCATATTTCGTAGTACTGCGTCCTGTCCGAACAATGCGCCGAGGGCTCCGGACAGCACGGCCACCGGGAGTGAGAGCCCGGCCGCGCCTTCCAGTGCATCCATGATCGCAGCGCCCTCATAGATCATGATCCCGGTATTGGCGATGCTGATGGCTCCGCTCGCCAGCACCAAGCCGAGCATGGCACCACCAACCAGGGCGATATCCTTATTGAAGGTGGAGTTGGTGCGCGATGCATCTTTGCTCGCCGCGCCATGGGTTTCGGCGGCTGCCGGCAGCGCCAAGCCAATGATTAACAGGCCCATGCTTAACAGGCCCAAGCTCAGCATCAATGCTGCAAATAGGTTGCGCATTTGATTCCATCCCTTTTCTGTTGCAAGCCAAACGTCATTCACACGTTAAAGCTTTCGCCGCAACCGCATCGAGCTTTCTCGTTGGGATTGCGAAAGACAAACCCCGATTGCATGGGAGTGTCAATATAATCCATTTCTGTGCCGATCAGGAACAAGGTAGCGGCAGGATCAATCAGCACTGTGACTCCTTGGACGTTGATAACCTCTTCTTGTGGCCTGATCTCGTCGGCGTAGTCGATGGTGTAGCTTAAGCCCGAGCAGCCGCGAGGCTTGACACCGATGCGCAATGCCAGGGCCGGCCGTTCGCGTTTGGCCATGATGTCCCTGACACGATCGGCGGCGGCGGCGGTTATGGTTATTACATTTTGTCCAGCCATGGCAATTTTGCCTCATGATCAGTAAAACATGTCCAGTTCTACCTTAGCCTCATCGCTCATGCGACTCGGGTCCCACGGCGGTTCCCAGACCAGTTCGACGGTGCAGCCGCTGACGCCCTCAAGGGCCGAGACCGTCCTGACCATTTCATCAGGCATCTCGCCGACAACTGGGCAGTTGGGTGAAGTCAACGTCATGTCAATAAAGACTAACCCGCCCTCCTCAATGCGGACGCTATAGATCAGGCCAAGGTCATAGATGTTGACCGGAATTTCCGGATCATGAATCGTTCGCAGCGTCGCAATCACTTGATCGCGCAGCGTGTTGACGGTCGCTGTCATCGGTGTCTCGTTCGTTGCCGGTCTGCCATCATTCGGTTGAAGTCTTATTTTCGCCAGCCAGTGCCGCAACCAGTGTATGCCAAGGCAAGGTAGCGCACTTTACCCGCACCGGGAACTCGCGCACGCCTGCCAGCACTGCCAGCCGGTCCAGCGCCTCCTCATCCACCGGACCGTGAGCGTGAGGGTCCGGCGCTTCTTTGGTACACATGTCGTGAAAGCAGGAGAACAGGGCGCGGGCTGCCGGTTCCGTCTTGCCCTTGACCACTTCGGTCATTAGTGAGGCCGAGGCGGTTGAAATGGCGCAGCCACGACCATCGAACGCCACGTCTACAACTCGGCGGTCCCCACTTGACTTGTCCACGTCCAGCATAAGAAAGACAGTGATCCTGTCGCCGCATAGGGGATTGTCGCCGCGCGCCTCGTGGGTGGTGTTGGCCGGGTGACGGAAGTTGCGCGGGTGCTTGCCGTGATCGAGGATCACTTCTTGATACAGGTCGCGTAGGTCACCAAACGGATCGTTGAGCATCAGCGGAAGAACTCCCTCACGGCCATGATCGTATCCACCAGCGTATCGACTTCGGCGATAGTGTTATAGAGTCCGAACGAGGCGCGGCAGGTGGCTTCCAGGCCAAAGCGTTCAAGCAGCGGCTCGGCGCAGTGACGGCCAACTCGCAGCGCCACCCCCATCTGGTCGGCCAACATACCTATATCATGGGGATGAATACCCTCCATGACAAACGAAACAATCGCGGCCTTGCCGGGGGCGGTGCCAATCAGGCGGACACCCCCGATTTCACTCAAGCCCGCAGTCGCACGCTTGAGCAGGTTCTGTTCGTGGCGGTTGATGGCGTCCATGCCCAGGGTTTGAACATAGTCGATGGCGGCGGCCAAGCCGATGCCTTCGATAATCGGTGGTGTCCCCGCTTCGAAGCGGTAAGGCGGGGGGCGGTAGCTGGTGCCCGAAAAACTCACCGCCGAAATCATGTCGCCGCCACCTTGGTAGGGCGGCATGGATTCCAGCAGCTCGGAACGGCCGTAAAGGGCACCGATAGCGGTAGGGCCGTAAAGCTTGTGCCCGGTCAGAACATAGAAGTCGGCACCGATCGCCTGGACGTCTACTGGCATATGAACAGCTGCCTGCGAGCCATCGAACAGGACGGGTATGCCCCGTGCATGGGCAAGAAGCGCGATCTCGGCGGCTGGGGTGATAGTGCCGACGACATTGGAACCATGGGTCACGGCTACCAGCTTGGTCTTTGGTCCGAGCAGGTCGGCATAGACGTCAAGATCGAACACGCCGCTTTCATCGCAGGGCACGACCTTAATCAAAAAGCCCTTCTCGGCCTGGAGCAGCTGCCAGGGCACGATGTTGGCGTGGTGTTCCAGTACCGACAGAATGATCTCATCGCCGGCGTTGAGGAATTTGCGGCCCCAGCTCGCCGCCACCAGATTAATGGCTTCGGTGGCGTTGCGTGTTATGACAATGTTTTCTTGCGAAGGCGCGTTGAGGAAACCGGCGATTTTGCCGCGCACCGCCTCATAGGCATCCGTGGTCTGTTGGCTTAGATAGTGGACGCCCCGGTGAACATTGGAGTACTCACGCTCCATGCAATCGCGCATGGCGTCGATAACCTGTTGCGGCTTTTGGGCGCTGGCGGCGTTGTCCAGGTAGACCAGCGGCTTGCCCATCCGGCCCGGTCGCTCGTGGACCAGTCGTTTCAGAATTGGGAAGTCCTCGCGGACCCGCTCGATGTCATACGGTTCGGCGGGAATGCTTTTGTGGGCCGGCTTTGGCTGGGAGCGGGGATCTACTCTATCTGGCATTGCCGCAACCCTCGCTTCCCGTGCTTCCCGTGCTTCCCGTGCTTCCCGTGCTTCCCGTTGTAAGCCAACCGGCGGCCAGAGCTTCGAAAGCCGTACGAACAGAGCTGTCGGAAATCAGGTCAATCGCCTCGCCGACATGGGCCGCAATCAGCAAGGAACGTGCCTCATCAGGAGCGATGCTGCGGGAGCGCAAGTAAAACATTGCCTCCTCGTCGAGATCGCCCACAGTGGCACCGTGACCACACTTTACATCGTCGGCGTAGATCACCAGTTCCGGCTTGGCGTTTATCTGGGCCTTCTCGGACAGCAACAGAACCCGGCTGAGCTGGTGCGAGTCGGTTTTTTGGGCACCGGGCCGAACCAGCACCTTACCTTGAAGGACGCCCCTTCCCTCATCATCAATCACCCCCTTGAAGAGCTGCCGACTCTTTCCGCCGGGGCCGAAGTGGTCAATCATGGTCGTCGTATCGCAAAGCCCACGGCCGCGCACTAGATAGGCGCCATTTAGCTGGACGTTGGCACCATACCCGTCAAGTGTGAGCCGGACTTCGTTGCGCACAAGCCGACCGCCCAAGCTAAACAAAAAACCTTCATAGCTGGCGCCGCCCTCAAGCCTGCCGTTAACGGTTGAGGTATGGAAGGCTGCCGCTCCTTCGCGCACTACCTTGTAGTGCTCGAGCCGGGCACCGGGGGCCAGCGAAATCCCGGTCGCCAGATTGGCATAGGTAGTGTCATCCCCCAGGCTCAGATGATGCTCGACTACCGTGGCACTGGCTCCGCAACCAAGCTCGATCAACAGGCGGGG
>JBAXKX010000136.1:0-7829 GCA_037135115.1 Rhodospirillaceae bacterium | reverse complement strand
CCCCTTATTTTCCCCCCCCTTATTTTCCCCCCCCTTATTTTCATTGTGGCGGGCGGGGTTCTATGCCATGGTACAAATGTGGAGCAGAGGTGCTTGCTGACGACCAAGGGGTACGGTGCTTGCTCTGTGCTAAGGATTGATGACGGCTCTGGAATAGCGTGTACATGTTTGATTTTAGTTTGACTGAACTTTTGGTCATCGCTGTGGTTGCGTTGATCGCTATCGGCCCCAAGGAACTTCCAACCGTTCTTTACCAGGCGGGCAAGTGGTTCGGTCGCGTACGCCAGTTGACTGGGGAGTTTCAGGGTTATTTTCGGGACATGATGGAAGAGGCGGAATTGGCCGATTTGCGTCGGCAGGCCGAGCTGGCGCGTGACTTGACGAAGCCGCAAAGTATCGCCGAACTAATCGATCCGGGCGGTACTATTCAGCGTAGTCTGGACCCTGCTGATACGGGAGCGATCGGCTATTTGGGCAGTCAAGGGGAGGGCGACGTATCTCCACCCACGATTGTAGTTCCCGATACCAAACCAGTTTTGGTCGAATTGCCGGAAAACCAGGCAGACAGGCAGGGATAAGTAAAGTGGAGGAGGAAGTAGACCACGAGTTTGAACATCACAAGATGCCGCTGCTCGAGCATCTAATCGAGTTGCGTAATCGCTTGGTTTATTCCATCGCGGTCCTTTTAGTTGGGGTTTTAATCTGTTATTTCTTTTCTAAAAATATCTATGCGTTTTTGGTCCAGCCTCTGGCCGATATACTGGCCGGGCAGGGGCGTAAGATGATCTATACTGGACTGACCGAGGCATTCTTTACTTATCTCAAGGTGTCGTTCTGGGCCGGATGTTTTTTGACATTTCCATTTATTGCGACGCAATTGTGGTTGTTTGTTGCTCCTGGGCTTTATCGTAATGAAAAGCAAGCTTTTCTACCATTCTTGATTGCAACGCCGATTCTCTTCTTTATGGGCGGCGCGGTAGTCTATTATTTGGTGTTCCCGCTGGCTTGGCGCTTCTTCCTTGGTTTCGAGATCAACCCGACCGAACCCGGAACACTGCCGATCCAACTCGAGGCCAGGGTGAGTGAGTACTTGTCGCTGGTTATGAGTCTGATTTTCGCCTTTGGTGTGGCGTTCCAGTTGCCGGTGCTGCTGACCCTGTTGGCTCGAGTCGGGTTGGTCACTTCCCGGCAACTGGCCGAGAAGCGCCGTTACGCCGTCGTTATGGTTTTCGTCGCCGCCGCAATCATGACCCCGCCAGATGTCTTCAGCCAGATCAGTCTGGCTATTCCTTTGATGATCCTTTACGAGATATCGATCTGGTCCGCTCGCTGGGTTGAGTATAAGCGCGACGTAGCCAAGGCTTGTGCGGCGGCGCAGAACAATGAAAGCCCATAACCACAAGCTTCACTGTTTCCACGGCATAACCGGTACCGATGAAATGCTATTCATTGGCGATCCGTCGATCAACTTGGTACTGTATACAAGATAGACGAGGGTGTTTCTTTTCTTGTCGAACATCCGGATGACGCGGGTTTCCTTGAATAGGATCGATGTGTTCTCGGTGAACACCATTTCGTTTTCCTTAAGCTGGGCTGGTACGGTGATCGGACCGACCTGACGGCAGGCAATGGAGAATTTGGACGGGTCGGTGGCGAGGCCGAGCGAGCCGGCTATGCCGCCGGTGCGGGCTTGGCTGAGGTGGCAGGCGACACCGGGTATCTTGGGATCGTCGAAGACGTCGACGCATATTTTGTGATTGGCGCCGATCATCTTCCAAGCTGTGGTGACGCAGCCGACCTCCTCGGCCTTTGCAGGAGCGGTAGCCAACTCAAGGGTCAGAACCAAGCCCAGGCCCATAACCAGGGGAGCTGCAAACGGTTTCATTGCCGTATCTCCTGTCAGTTGATCATTACCATTGCATTTATGCCAGGATGGTGGACCCTAGGCAAGCTTTACGGCAAGCTGGCGGCGCGGGTGCGCCGTATATGGAGCATAGTAACGGCGCATGATTACGGCGCATGATTACGGCGCATAGTTAAAGGGGGAGGGGAGGCGGCTATGGTGCCACGTTCAGTGGGACAGGCAAACGGACTGGCCTTTGAAGATTTCAGCGTCGGCGACGTGTTCGAAACTGATGGCATCACATTGACGGAGACGATGATCATCGGTTTTGCCTTTGCCTATGATCCCCAGCCATTCCACCTTGATACCGAGGCGGCGTCACGATCGCCTTACGGCGGGTTGATCGCCAGCGGTTTTCAGACCTTGGCGCTTACCTTCCGCTTATTCCGTGATACCGGCGCGATATCCGCCTTCTCCCTGGGCGAGGCCGGGGCCGACGAGTTGCGCTGGCTTCGCCCGGTGCGGCCGGGTGACACACTGCGGGTCAAGGTTGTGGTCGCCGGTCTGCTGCCAGCGCGCCGGCCCGATCGCGGCATGTTGCGTCTGAGTTACACGACTTCAAATCAGCGCGGCGAAGCGGTAATGCTTGTTACCCTAAATCACCTAGTGATGCGACGGACGCACGAAGGTTTAACCTAGGCCGGTTGGGGCCAAACCTAAGCCGGCTGAGTCTATCATTCAACCGGCGGCTTTCTTAAATTGTGCATATTGGGTCGGTCCAAGCGAAAGAATTTATCTGGCGTGGGTGCATATAGTGGTTTATAATTTCTACATCGTTCCCGTGGAAGGCGGCTTGAATGGTTGCGTGCCCTTTTTCTGAGTTTGGAGCGCGACTGTCTGGCCAGCGTAGATAAGTGTCTTATTAAGTAAAGGTTTACGCCGTGCGCCCCGATACTGATGCCTCCGGAGAGATCCGGATCACCTACGAGATGCACTCATTTCGTGATCAAGCGTGGTACCGCCTGAATACGTGGAGTTATCGAGCCGAGGCGATGGCGGCGGTTGAGCAATTATGCGCTGATCAAACGGTTGATGGTGTCAGGCTGGTCCGTGTTGATGAATACGTAGACTTCGGCTTCTTTGACAATGTCATCGTTTTCAAACGTATGATCAGTGACATAAGCGAGGTCGATCCGCTTGCGCCAGCGATTGAGCCGGGGCTGCCATTCTGCTGGCGGCAGGTGAGCGATTATTTCCAGGATCGTGGCCGTGATGAGTTGCGGGCTCAGCTCAGTCGCTATCTCGAGGATAAGCGCATTACCACCCTGGAACTGGTTCACTCCGAGAAGCACTCCATCGATCTGGATAATGCCGGCACCGTTCTCCAGGGCGTATTTCAAAAGATCGCGGTGTCGCTTGCCCAGTCTGGAAAGGCATCGGCGGCGTCGTTGTTTAAGGACATGATGGCATTGTGGAGCCAACTTGTTCTGCAACTTCGCAACGATGCCAACGCGAACAAGGTCATGCGGCTCGAGCCCGGCCGCTTTGTCGAGGTCGCCGCTCAGTTGGACAAGCAGTTCGGGGTTGAGGCCGGCAGCTATCACCTCAATCGGGCGATCGGCGCTTACTTGCTTGATGCTAAGACTTGGCTCGAAAAGCTTGATCGCCTGGGTCAATTATACGAAGTGGAGTTAGAGCGAAGGCATATCCGCATCCTGGATGCCCAAACGGCAGACATATTCAGTGCCGCCGGTCCATATCGCGAACTTCTTGAAGATGGCTGTGATCGGGTCTCGGCCATGTGTACTGTCGGCAGCCTGTACGGCGGTACTTTTAAGCCAGCGTCGGGGACTTTACCCCGTGGTGTTGCCACTCTTAATTCCCTGATATCAGATGGCCGGATGCCGCGCACACGCTCGGCCTTGCGCAAGCGTGTGCTGCGTGAGGTGTTGAGCAGGCAGCCTTTGTTGCCCGGTCGTACTTTGATGCAGGAACTGGAGGCGCTTAATAGCATTGTCCACCACTTTGTTGCCAACGCGCACTCTTTGGTCAAGGACGAGGAAGTAACTGATGCCATTGTTAATCGGGCAACAAGGTCGATGACGTTGCAAGGTGTGTCTGAATGCATCGGCTCCGCCCAGAAAGTCACCGAGAAGTTAGCCGTACTCAGCCGGCTTGCTAGCCTTGCCCCTGGTCCGGTCAACAAGGCCGCAGTATTTCGCTATTTCCGTGCCGCGATGCCTCCCGACGACCTAGTTCGTATATGCCTGCGTGAGGCCAGCAACCGGCTGGCCGCAGTGGCCACGCTGGCCGAGGTTCAAAGAATGCTGGTTGCGGCGCCGATTGACGACTTGACGCGAACGGAGGCACTTAACGCCGTCGATGTGGTCTTGCTGGATATATTCAAGACCGATATACTGCTTGCGCCCAACCGTAGCTATGCCGACCGCATGGTACTGTTGTTCAAGGTCTGTTCAAGCATCAAGTTAGGCGAGGGCAAGGCGCGGGCGTTGGTGGTGGAAACAATCGGCCGTGAGTTCCGTAATCCGAAGTTCTTGCCCCAGTTCAAGCAGCGCTTCAAAAGTGAAGCCGAGGCCAGGGATATCTTGATAAAGGTTAAGGGTTTCCTCGCCGGTGAGAAAAATGCCGGGGCCTAGCCCCAGCGATGCCCGTCTGGTTGATTCGGCGGAACTGGAGCACTTGCCAGCCTTCGAGGCAGCACCAGATTTGGTGTCTGCATTGTTTGCATGGCGGCACTGGTTGAGTGTCGAGCGCCGGGTCTCGCCCCATACCCTTGACGCATATTCGGCTGATGTCGTGGTGTTCATTTCCTTTTTGGCCGAGCATGAGGGCGAACGACCCCGATTGGCTAGCCTGGGTGAGACTAGCTTACTTGATTTTAGGGCGTGGCTTTCATCGCGCGCGGCCGATGGGTTGTGTGCAGCAAGTCGGGCGCGGGCGTTGGCGGCAGTGCGAAATCTGTTTCGCTGGCTCGACCGCAGCGGCCGGCTTCATAATCGGGCGATCGGGCTGGTTTGTAGCCCCAAGTTACCTCGCTCGCTGCCTCGACCATTAGGCGAGGTGGACGCCGTCGACTTGCTTGATGAGGCGGAGTCTGCATCTGAGACGTTTTGGATCGGGAAGCGTGATCGGGCCTTGTTTACGTTACTCTATGGTTGCGGTTTGCGTATTGATGAGGCGCTTAGCCTGAGACGCGACCAGGCACCGGCAGTCCTGGCCAATGGCATGGCTACGCTGGTGGTGACCGGAAAGGTACGCAAGCAACGGGTGGTGCCGGTGCTGCCGGTGGTCGCCGAGGCGATTCGCGATTATTTGGCGGCTTGTCCCTTTGATGAGGTCGGGGAGGCACCTCTATTCTTGGGGGTTCGTGGCGGGCGGCTCAATCCCGGAGTGGCACAGCGGCAGATGCGGAACCTGCGTGCGGTCATGGGTTTGCCCGACAGCGTCACGCCCCACGCGCTCCGACACAGCTTTGCCACCCACCTGTTGATTGATGGCGCCGATCTTCGGACGATTCAGGACCTGCTCGGCCACGCCTCGCTATCGACGACCCAGCATTACACTGAGGTGGACGGTGAGCGCCTGATGGCGGTTTATAATAAGGCTCATCCGAGGGCGCGATCATAACCGTGGGGAGCGGGAGTGTGAGTGTGAGGACAAGTTTTGGCTTGCTTCCTTGGCCATTACTGATAAAGATTGGCAGGTTGGATATGCCGCTTGGATGTGAATCAGTGGGGTACTTGCTCCCCCCTTTGGCCGTAGGAGGCGAAATTGTTTTTTAGGTTGCTTTTGGCGCTAGTTTTTACGGCGTTGGTGTTGGTCGGCTCAAGTACCGTGATCTATCGCGGTTTGCAGATCAATCACCCTTCGACCTATCCTAATGATTACAAGGTACTGATCAAGTCGCCTGAGATCATCACCCAGTTGCGTTGGGTCGACGTGGTTGACTCGCTGGCTGCCGCCACGACCGGTCAGCCTCATGCCAAGCTCGCAATCGTGGCCAAGGAAAGTGCTGTCGTCGCCCCGGTTGCCGTTCCTGCGCGGGCACAGGCTCCGGTTGCAGCGCCAGTTCAGGCTCCGGTTGCAGCGCCAGCTCAGATTCCGCTACGCGCGCCAGTGGCTGCACCTGTTGCAGCGCCAGTAGTCGCGCCAGCTCAGGTTCAGGCGCGCGCACCAGTTGCAGCGCCAGTGGCTGCACCAGTTGCAGCGCCGGTAGTCGCACCAGCTCAGATTCAGGCGCCGGTACATAAAACTGCGGTGCTCCCGCTCACGGTTGCTGCCGCGCCCAAGGCCGCTGCCTCGCCGACGCTACAGGCCGCTGCTCCGTTATTGCCCGAAAGAGGCGTTTCTACCGGCATTTCTCCTACGAAAATGGCATGTGTTATCGGTGGGGTAACTGGAACCGGAGCGGCTTTAGTGTTCGGGCCTAGCCAAATTGCCGCCTTGGTTGCGGGGGTTGGGTATGCTACGGGAACCGCACGGGTTGTTGGCACGGTTATCGGCGCTGCACTGTTGACAGGTTGTGCCGCTGGTGCCATTGTCGTGCCGCTGTTCGTCAATTGATTGTTCACTCCAATAAAGCTGCTGCACTTCGTGGGGCTTTCATTCGTAAGATGTAATTTGTAATATATCAGGGGGGCATTGTTTTGAAACCCGCCGTGCCTGCCGCAACGGCCGCCCCGTTTCTTGGAGTCGTGCGGTCTTTGACCAAGCGGCGTTGGGCTGCGCGAGTCCAAGACGATAGGATGGCGCTGGCGTTGTCGCAGTGCTTGGCATTGCCGGAACTGGTTGGAAGGGTCATGGCGGGACGCGGCATCACCCTTGATGGTGCCGAGAGCTTCCTAAATCCGACATTGCGTACGTTGATGCCCGATCCAAGCGTGCTGACGGATATGGACGTTGCGGCGGCGCGCGTTGCTGACGCGGTAATGGCCGGCGAAAGTGTAGCGGTGTTCGGAGATTACGACGTGGACGGGGCCACCTCGTCGGCCTTGCTCTATCGCTATCTTTCTGCGGTCGGAAGGTCGCCGCGAATCCACATTCCTGATCGCATAACTGAGGGTTATGGACCCAATACCCTGACGCTGCTCCGACTGCACCGTGAGGGTGTACGTCTGCTGTTGACGGTGGATTGTGGCACAACCGCCCATACGCCGTTGGCGGCGGTGGCTGCGTTGGGGCTTGAAGTTATAGTCATTGATCACCATAGCGCTGAGAGCGAGCTGCCGGAAGCGGTGGCGGTGGTTAATCCAAATCGCCTGGATGATCGTTCCGGCCTGGGGTACCTCTGCGCTGCCGGCGTGACCTTTCTGACTGTTGTCGCGGTCAACCGTGTTTTGCGTCGGGCTGGGTGGTTCTGCAACCGGCCCGAGCCCGATCTCATGGGGTGGCTTGATTTGGTGGCGCTGGGGACGGTGTGCGACGTGGTGCCGCTGGTCGGACTCAATCGAGCTTTGGTTACTCAAGGCCTGAGGGTGATGGCGCGGCGCAACAACGCCGGGTTGGCGGCGCTGGCCGATGTCGGCGGCATCACCACAGCGCCTGAAGCCTACCACGCTGGCTATGTGTTGGGGCCGCGGGTCAATGCTGGTGGCCGAGTCGGGGCATCGGGGCTCGGCGCTCGGCTGCTGTGTTCCGACGATCCTGCGGAGGTGGCGGCCCTGGCGCAGCGGCTCGATGAGCACAATAGCGAGCGTCGCCAGATCGAGTGCGCGGTGCTGGAGGCCGCGCTAGAACAAATAGGCGGGCAGGACCCTGGCGATTTGGTGTTTGTGGCCGGCAATGGCTGGCATCCTGGCGTGATTGGTATCGTCGCCTCGCGCTTGGTCGAGCGCTTTCGGCGGCCGGCTTGTGTGGTTTCAATTGTGGATGGTGTGGGCAAGGGCTCAGGGCGTTCGGTGCGCGGCGTCGATCTTGGCGCGGCAGTGATCGCGGCGCGGCATTCGGGCTTGCTGCTTAACGGGGG
>JBAXKX010000135.1:0-7839 GCA_037135115.1 Rhodospirillaceae bacterium | reverse complement strand
CGCGCGCACACCAGATCACCCCCCTCCTCGGGGATGCCCTGAAGGATAAGGGCCTCGATGGCGGTCAGGTTGTCGATCACTCGCTCGGCATACCAGAGTTGGAGAGCAGCAGCCGCACCAGCCCGCCAGGACGAAGCCTCATTTGAACGCAGCGCCCACTCGATCGCGGCCAGCTCTTGGTAAAACCGGCATTCCATTTCGCGAAATGTATCAGGATTGGTCTCGTTGACCAGCCGTTCGGCGATTTCCATCAATTGAACGAAACCCGACGGTCCGGCAATCGCCTGAATCCGGTCGGCCAGGACCGAGAGCAGGTTTTCACCCGTCACCGCTCTGCCGCCAGCACCGGGCAAGGTCGCAAGCAACAACTTCAGTTCGGTAAAGAACCGGCTTGAAGAGTCTTCAAGCCCATGCTCCATTTCCGTTCCAACTTCGGATACTGATGGGAGTGAGAGAATTATCGAACCGCGCGCAATCAGTTCGGCCATGCGGTCCAGCAACGCCACGATTTCGGTGGGCTTAGGGGGCTCGGCAAATTCGGGACCAAAGGGAAACGCCGCCAGCAGCTCCGGCCAATCCGACAAGGCGACCCGATCGGCGGCAAAGCGCAAACGCTCGACTTCGCGCACGATAATACTGTGCAACGCCTCGGGTGCGGTTTGAAACTCCGTTAGGGCGCTGCGCATTTCCATCATCGACACGCGCGCCATGTCGTAGAAAATCTGCCGAAACTCCGGGTCCGCCCCCAGCTCGGCCGGTGAAGGGGGTTCGAAAATCCCGGCGATGAAGGGGGTCGTCTCGGGCTCGGGTTGCTTTGCCGGCCGGAGGCGCTCGAACAGGGCCAGCATCCGCCTTAGCAGCGGAACCGTCTCGGCCGGGACGGCGTCCTTGTGGGTGCTCAGCGCCCGCTCCAACATGGCGTGTAGGGTGTCGATGGCATCCAGCAGCATGTCGTGGAGATCCCGATCGAACGGGACGCCATAGTCACGAACCAGCTCGATCAGGTTTTCGGTAGAATGGGCGCGGGACGCGATCGTCTTTAGGTTTAGGGTTCCCGAAACGCCCTTGAAGGAGTGAACGGATCGGAACAAAATTGCGATAGCTTCAGCGTCAGAACCATTTTCCTTGAGGCGCAGCAGCGCTTGCTCGGCGTCATCGAGATATTTTCCGCCCTCATCGGCATAAAGTGTCCAGTATCGTTCCGGATGATAGGACATGCCCGCCCCTTCGGCTTTCTAAAAATTCAGCAGTTTGCGGATAACCTGGGCCAGTTCGGTGCCGCGCTTCTGTTCCAAGTCCATCGAGACCGCGCCCGATGGTTTTGTCACGATGGCGTCCGCTCCCAGCTTGCGTGCCTTGATAGCGTTGGGCGAGCCGATATTGGTGACTGAGGACAAAATCAGAATTTTGGCCCGGCAACGCAGTTTGGCGTGGCGCAGGAACTCCAGGCCGCTCATCTCGGGCATTTCGACATCAAGCAGGATGAGATCAAGCGCAGGCAATTCATCTAACTGTTCGAGGGCGATGCGACCGTTGATGGCGGTTGCAACAATTTCCAGCTCCGGCATCGAATTCCGGAGTAAATCGAGGATGTCCTGTTGCATCAACTCGGAATCCTCGACGATCATGACTTGAAAGACCATTCAACGTCCCCGCTCAGAAATGACCAAAACCGCGCTCGTCGTGGTCCGGCGCATCACCAGGAAGACGCGGAGGGTCGCCGGTAAGACGCGGAGCGTCGCCAGAAAGACAGGGCGATTCCGCCCGGGCAGTCAACACCTCGGGCTGATCGGATTCAGCCGGCTGCGAGTGCAACTTTCCACCAAATTCGGGGTGCGCCGCCATAAAGGCCCGTATCTGGGCGAGAAGTTCTGGGGTCAGCCCGTCGGTCGAGCCTCCGGCAAGGTAGTGCCGCCGTTCGGTCAATTTAAAGCGGCGGATTTCCTTCATCATGCTGGCCGAAGCGTTGGTCATCTCCTCGGCCGACGAGGCCAGTTCTTCGGCCTGTTGGCTGCTTTCCTGGATGGTCTTTGCCGCAGACGTAATAGCGATGCTGATTTGAGTGATACCGCGCGATTGCTCGACGCTGCCGTCGGCGATCCCGGCCATCAATAATTTCATCTTGGCGACATTGGTCGCGATGGTGTCGAGGGCGGTGTTGGTCTGGCCAGCGATCTGCACACCGTCCTGCGCCCGCTTCAGGGAATCGGAAACCAACTCGGTGGTTTCGCGCGCAGCTCTGGCGCAGCGTCCAGCGAGATTGCGCACCTCCTGGGCCACCACCGCGAAGCCGCGGCCATGCTGCCCCGCCCTCGCCGCCTCGACTGCGGCGTTGAGCGCCAGCAAATTGGTCTGGAAAGCAATTTCCTCGATGACCTTGACGATCTTCGCCACATTGCGCGAGGATTCGTCTATAGCGCTCACTGCGCCCAGCATTTGGGCCATCTTTTCCCGGCTGCGCATCGCCTCGGCGGCGGTTGCGGCCACCAGTTGATTGGCGGTGGTGACGGCGTCGGCGTTGCTGCGTACCTGGGAGTCGGATTCCTCGAGATTGGCATTGACCTGCTCGACCATCGAGGATTGTTCCGCCGCCGCCGAAGCCATGGTCTGTGAGGCGGCGTTGATCTGATCGCCCAGCAAATTGACCTGCGAAGCGGCATCCCGGATTTCATGGAAGGCGGATTCGATCGCGTCGAGGGTTTTGTTGACAGCCTTCGCGGTTATTTTGATTTCTTCCGGCCCCGCGACATCGGCGCGCATTGTCAGATTGCTGCCATTCGCGATATCGGTCAACACGCTCCTAAGCCGGACCAGCGGAACGGTAATGCTGTCGAGGGTCTCATTGATCGCTTGCGCAGTCTGGCCAAGCTCATCCCTGCTATCGACTTCAGCGCGCAAGGTCAGGTCGCCAGTATGGGCGATGCGAGCAAGCACCGATTGCAAGCGGCTGAGCGGCACGGTGATCGCCCGCAGGAACAACACACTAACAAGCAGGCCAATGAATATTGAAGACACAACAACGATAAGAACTATAGACTGAGCGTTAGCTGAAACCAACTTGGCGTGTGCAGCCTCCTCGTTTGCATTTTTGCTATTTAATTTAATAGCAAGAGAAAGGGCATTATCAAATTTAGTGTAATCTTGGATGAATTTACCATGGTAAAATGATTTAGCCTCGTCCGAACGTTTTTGCTGCAATAAAGCAACAAGACGGCCAGAATTATCAATAGATTCCTTCCACGATGGTACAATAATATCGTATAAACCCTGCTCCTCCCCTGGGGTTACCGTCGGCTCATAAATTTTCAAATGCCGCTTAACTTCCAAATCTTTATCATGAATAATAACTTCAATCTTTTGACGAGCCTCGTCCGATGGAGCCAGCAGAAGTTCGGCGTTATGGCGAGCAAAATCTCCGGAATCACCATTTAGTTCGCCCAGACTGTCAAGACCAATAAGCCAGTTGGTGGCCAATTCATTAACATTTACGTCTACTTGTCTGAGTCGCAATAAAGCAAGTCCGCCTTGCCCTGCCGAAAGTAGAAGCATAATGCTAAAGGCCAAGGCTAACTTGAGAGCAACAGAGATGTTTCTCATAAAACATACCCCCTCATACAAAGATTCGCCAAACTAAGCTTCCGCCCCGGCGCGAAGTTCGATCACCTGATCAGAGACGAGGCGGCGAACATCAAGCAGCACCGCCACCTTGTCGAGCTTCTTGCCGATGCCCTTGGTGACGCCCCGTCCCTCGCGATTGGCACCGAAGGGCGGCGGGTGGTTGATGCAGGCGGGCAGGAATTCCAGCACGTCATTAACCGCATCGACTGCAAGACCGGTCGGCACGCCGTCGATCTCAAGCACGACAATGATGGTGCGCTCGTCATAGGCCTTCCCGGTCATGCCAAAGCGCAGGCGAACATCCATCACCGGAACCACCTTGCCGCGCAGGTTGATCACGCCCTTGATGAAGTCCGGGACATCGGGGACCTCCATCAGACGCGGCATGGCGACGATCTCGGTAACGAAGGCGACACCGACGCCATAACACTCGCTAGCAACCGTGAAAGTAAGGTACATATCATTAATATCGTTTTCTTCGAAAAAGGTCAGGATGATATTCTCGTCATCGTAATCTGACTTTCCATCGCTCTTGCACAATGCCTGTCCCATGCTCCATCTCCCTCCCCGAAGAATGATTTCATATGTCAAGCCATTTTACGATATATGCCGACGCCCTGGGGTTTCCACCTTGTGCCGAGGTCGCGTACTTGTTCGGTCATGCTGGTCAGCAACCAGCCTCCCGGCTCGGTCACATCGTAAAGATTCTCAAGTACCGAAATCTGGTGTGGCCGGTCGAAGTAATAAAGAACGTTACGGCAGAATGTGACGTGGAAGTTCCGCTGGAACGGATAAGGCCGCGCCTGCAAATTCATGCGTCTGAAAGTACACATTTGCCTGATATCCGGTGATACTTGAAATTGTTCACCGCCTTGAGGCAGGAAATAGCGTTTGATCAAGTGAGCTTGCGTCTTTTCCAGGTGATTGGCGTTGTAGACCCCCTCCTCGGCCCGCTCGATCATCGGCGCGCTGATGTCGGTGCCAAGAATAGACACCCGGCTCGCCGCCCGCTCGCGGCCCAAGGTTTCCGCAGCCAGGATGGCAATAGTATAGGCCTCGTCGCCACTAGAAGCGGCCGCGCTCCAGATGCGCAACTCACGCTGGCCGGCCAGCGACGGCAGTATCTGATCGCGAAATACATCGAGCACCTGCGGCTCGCGAAAGAAATAGGTGTGATTGGTCGAAGCGGCATGGAGAACCGCAAGCTGTATTTCCCGGGAATCCCGGCAAATCAGGCGCCCTGCCAATTCCTTGGCGCTATTGATGTTAAACCGGCTCATCACTCGTGACAACCGGAGCCGTAGCAAATCCTTCTTGCGGTCGGAATAGCTGATGCCGCACCGAGCATTCAGCCAACCGCGAATGTCTTCATAGGCGCATGCTTCCGAGATCATGAACGCATTCCCTCAGCGAGTTTTTCACAGTCAAGAACCAGGGCGACAGAACCGTTACCCAGCAAGGCGCAGCCCCAGCCGGCCCGAATGCCTTCGAGCTGGCCAACAAGTGGTTTCATCACGACTTGCTGCTGATCGATGATTTCATCCACCGGCAGGGCGAAGCGCCCGATACTGGTGCTAAAGATGATGACGAGGGAGCGGTCGAGCGGCGTCAGCACGGGAAGAGTGTCACCGTAAAAATGCTGCAACCGACAGACCGGCACGAAGCTGCCCTGCACCAGCAGCATTTCCGAGCCGTCCTCGGCAGAGATGACCAAACTCTGGTCGCTGTCAGGCTGCAAAATCTCAGAGACGGCATCGACCGGCGCAGCGAACAGCTGTTTGCCGAGCCGCAAAATCAGGCAATCAAGAAAAGCCAGGCTGACCGGGATCGACAGCGTGATCAACGTGCCCTTGCCTGGTTTGCTATCAAGGGCGATCCGTCCGCGCAGTTCCCGCATAGCGGTATTCAGGACGTCCATGCCGACCCCGCGGCCCGAAAGGTCGGTGACCTGCTCGGCGGTCGAAAAGCCCGGTTGCAGAACCAGCTTCCACAACACCGACTCTTCGGGTATCTCCCCCGCTCCGATCGACCCCATGGCGCGAGCGCGGGCCAGAATCCCGTCGCGATCCAGGCCCTTTCCGTCGTCGGCGACAGTAATCTCGATATGATTACCGAGTTGAACCGCCGTCAGCGTGATTTGGCCCGCCTCCGGCTTTCCGACGGCAACGCGCTGGTTAGGGGCTTCCAGCCCGTGATCAACCGAGTTGCGAATGACATGAAGCAACGGCTCGAACAGCCGGTCGCTGACCTTTTTATCGATCGGGGTGTCTTCGCCCTCCAGATCAAACACAATAGACTTGCCGGTCTGGCGCTCCAAATCCCGCGCGGCGCGGCGCAAACGGCCGAACAACTCGCGCACGGTACCCAGGCGCAATTCGGTGGTCGCGTCTTGCACCTCGCGCATTATTCTCAATAACCGATAGGACGTTTTTTCTGCTTCGGTAGGCTCCCGTCCGCCAATCTCGGGACAGCGCACCACCTCGGACACGCAGAGCGACAACTCGCCAACCAGATCCATCAGCCGGTTGACACGCTCGGCGGAAACACGCAGCAGCGCCTCGTTGCCCCCGATGGAGGCAGCTTCGACGCTGCCAGAATCCTGAGAAACGCTCACGGCCGAACCTTTTGCGGACAGCGCGGAAAATTAAAGTGCGCTGCAGCATAGGTAAAGTTTTATTAATCTTTTGTCAATTATATTTTAACGAAACTTTAACGATTTAATTTTTTGTTGGCGGCGGATAGCCATCAGAGACCATCGAGAGTAATGATGGGACCATACCAAGAAACTTTAATATAATGTGTACCAAGCCAGGAGGGTGGGCGATGACGAGCCTCTATGATCATGATTTCTACGCATGGGCCAACGAACAGGCGACGCTGTTACGCGGTGGAAAGCTGAAACTGGCCGATATCGAGCATATCGCCGAGGAAATTGAAAGCATGGGCAAGTCGGAGAAGCGTGAGTTGATTAGCCGCTTAACTGTCCTCCTCCACCACCTACTGAAATGGCAGTTCCAGCCGAGCCGTCGTGGTGCATCCTGGGAAGCTTCTATTGCCAACGCCCGTGACGACATGAATGATCATTTGGCTGACAACCCAAGCCTCAAAGCCAAACTGCCAGAGGCCATCGCCTCGGCTTATCGTCGCGCCCTCCGTGATGCCGCAGCTGCAACAGAGCTATCCCAAGCAACCTTCCCTCAGACCTGCCCGTGGACGTTTGATCGCTTTATCGAGGAGGACTTTTGGCCGGATAACTAAATAAAATGTGACGCGGGCCGAGTTCGATCACCCCTACAAGTGGATCACCTTTCCACACCGCAGCACAGCGATCAGCTTTACCCGACCGCTGTGCAAAACCATTATGCATTATCGTGTAGTTGTGCGCTTCAGAAAGGTTAGGTTTTGCGACAGCCTAAACGTAGCAAGGCGCGGCCGTTGCACGGGTCGGAATATGCGCCAGAGCCTCGCCAACGCGGCCCCTAGCGAGATCAAGTTCATAGGTTTTTTGTAGGTTCATCCAAAGCTCTGGGCCAGTACCAAGCCATTGACCTAGCCGCAAAGCAGTATCTGCTGTAATACTGCGATGTCCGGCGATAATCTGGCTCAAGCGATTGGGTGGCACGCTAAGAATCCGTGCGGCTTCGGCTGCGCTGATACCGATTTCGCTCAATTCGTCGGCGAGGACGCTCCCCGGATGGATAGGTGTTCTTGACATGTCAGTTCTCCTTAGCCTCAGTGATAATCTACGATCTCGACTTTCGAAGGACCTGTAGCTCCATCCTGCCATTCAAAACAAATTCGCCACTGGTCATTGACGCGGATACTGTATTGTCCCTTACGATCTCCTTTCAGTGTTTCAAGCCGATTACTTCGCAAGGCTTTCAATACAAACAGGCTCTCGGCGCATTCCAAAACTCGAATACGCTTCTCGGCCTGTTCCCTGGACGGCTCAAAGGCTTTGACGAATTCCCCCGCCCAAAGCCGTTCAGTGTTTTTGTCGCGGAAGCTCACAATAATAGAGAATAATACCGCATCAATACGCGATACGTCAAGCATATTTTCTCAGGTATTACGTGTCGCATAACCTTGTCCGAAAACGTCAAAAGTAGATCGCGGGGGCGACCAGCCGGCCGATCAAACCGATAATTCCCTTTCAATCCGCCAACATCCCAGTCACAATCCCAGTCACAATCCCAGTCACAATCCCAGTCACAATCCCAG
>JBAXKX010000134.1:0-7876 GCA_037135115.1 Rhodospirillaceae bacterium | reverse complement strand
CCCTGGAAAAGCATGGCTGTGAATGTTGCATGATGATAGGGAACGAATATGAACGCCTCCCTACGATTACAAAGGCGAACTAGCTGTTACTCCCTACTGATCAGCAACCGAATTGCCCTCGCCATCCAGAGTCGGATGCGTTATTATCATCCGAGGAGGATAAATAATATGGCGGTTGTCGCGTTCGATACCCTCAAGCTGGCCGACCGGCTCCAAGCCGGCGGGTTCACGGCCGAGCAAGCACGCACGGCTGCCGGAGCTTTCGCCGACGCGATGTCCGGGTCCGACTTGGCGACCAAGCACGACTTGGCGGAACTCAAGTCCGAACTCAGGGCCGACCTGGTGGAGATGGAACACCACCTGACAGACAAGATCGCTGCGGTCAACGCCCGGTTTGAAGTCGTAAATAGCCAGTTCGAAGTCGTAAATGGCAAGTTCGATGCGGTAAACGCCCGGTTTGACACTCTCTCCGAGCGGGTGGAAAGACGAACAGCCGAAACCGAATCCCGACTGATCAAATGGTTGCTCGGCGTCGGCGTCACCGCAGTTATGACCATAATCGGCACGGGATGGACGATCATCCGATGTCTTTCGCCGCTGGTGCATTGACCCCCCCTGTGCCTGATGCCGCATCGGATGAGGCGATCACATTTGAACTTTGCCGGCCGATCGAAGTAGATGCTCGGCAAGTCATGGCGTGGCGTAACGACCCGGTGACGCTGTCGATGTGTTTTCATCGCGACCCAAAGGAGTGGGACAGCTTCTGGCCAGAATACCGCGACTGCTATTTCCAGTCCGAGCCAGAACCGGTATTTGCGCGGTTTCAGGGATGCCAAGTCGCCTTCCTTCGCTTTTGCCCCGAGACTAATCCCCAAGGCTTAAGCGACCGTCTTGTCGATATCTCGATAAATTTGGCCCCCGGATGGCGCGGTCGCGGCCTGGGCACAGCGATTTTGCGGGCAGCCTCTGATTATCTGCTCGCAGCTGGCATTGACACGATCCACGCCGAGATTCGCTGCGGCAATGCGGCCTCGCTGCACGCATTCACCGCCGCTGGCTATCAAGCTCTCGGGGAGGCTCAAAAGCTGGTGATTGATACTGGCGAAACAGCATCAATATGGCGCTTCGTGCTTAATTTGGTGCCACCACACCAACAGCGCGGCCTGTTTCTCGACCTTGACGGGACGCTGGCCGATAGCTTGGCCATGCTGCGGAGGGTCTACCAGGACTTTCTAGCACATTTCGGCACTAGCGGCAGCGAAGCAGAATTCCAGTCGCTCAACGGGCCGCCATTGGTGGATATCGTCGATTTCTTACGCACAGCCCACGGACTAGGACCCACAGCGGCGGATTTGCTGGCTTTGTACACCGGCATGATTGCCCAGTCCTATGCCACAGCCCCACCCGCCGCCGGCGCGCGAGACTTGCTGGTGCGAGCCAGGCAAAGGGGATGGCTGGTCGCTGTAGTGACCTCTGCCCCCCGTGAACTAGCGCGGAAATGGCTTGAGCAGGCCGGGCTGGAACCTTTGGTCGATGTAATCGTCGGTGGCGATGAAATCTCCCTGGGCAAGCCCGACCCCGAACCCTACCTTCTCGCCCTCAGCCGCACCGGCTGCGCCGCCTCATGCTCCCTGGCCGTCGAGGACAGCCTGAATGGCGCGATTTCGGCCGCCGCCGCATCTCTGCCGGTATGGCTTCTCGCCACCGATATGCCCCAGAAACTTGTCGAAAACCCACAAGTGTTGGGGCCAAAGCTATTGGGAACGTTGGCAGACCTAGCAACACTAGCGCGCCGGCTCTGACCCGTCTATTACGGGCGCCTTGCTGGCTACGCAGGACGGCAGATGCACCGTAAATACACTTCCCTGGCCATAAGTACTTACCACACTTAGGTGACCACCATGCAACTTTGTGAGTCCAAGTACAATTGAAAGCCCAAGACCAGTACCTCCGGACATATTTGAGTATCTATTGTCGATTTGCTCATACGGCCGCAAAATCCTGTCAATTTGATCATCAGGTATACCAACTCCGGTATCTGAAACGGCCAAATCAACTCCATCGCGGGATTCACTAACCTTGAGAACTACTCTGCCGCCGCTGGGTGTAAACTTAATAGCATTTGCGAGTAAGTTAAATAATATTTGTCTAATTGCGCGTTGATCGGCAAATACGTGGCAACTTCTATCCGAAACATCCAAAGCTATTACAAGGCCCTTGCTGGACGCCCTTTCATTGAGTATTTTAACGACATTGTAGGCAACGGTTATTATAGGTACGTCAATAATATCCAATTCCATCTTTCCCGACTCAATCTTGGCAACGTCTAGCAAATCCGACACAACATCTAGGAGATGCAATCCGCTTTCATGTATATATCCCAAATACTCCATATCCTGGTCATTTATGATTTGGCCAACCTCCCTACCCTTCAGAATCTCCGTAAACCCGATGATCGCGTTCAACGGCGTCCGCAACTCATGGCTCATCATGACAATGAATTGTGATTTGGCCACACTGGCCCGGCGCGTCTCCTCGAAAAGGCGATCAAGCCCCGCACGAATTAGCCGGTAACGATCAATGAACACCGCCATCCCAACTAAAGTTAACATACCAAAACTTCGGTTAAATATCGAAGCAAACTCGTTGCCGTGCGGTTTAATAAAATACGCAATGACGATCAGGACGATCATTACAGCGGCAGCGCCCAACGTAAAATATCTGGCCGGGTGCCATGCCGACGCAAGCAGGACAAGGAAGTAGGGGAGCCAAGGGGTCAATCCCTGCTTAGTCGAAATATCCATACAAAACACAATTACAACGATAAGACCAAGCCCAGAAACCAATGCGCCTCCTAAACGAGCACTTCCTGGCGAATTCGTTGCCAAACCACCCTTCGGCAGCTCACGCATCAACACATTCAGCATACACTTGCTTCCTTCCCTCCGCCGATAAAGTTTATAAATTTGGACCAGATGTGCAGAAAATTCAAGAGTCAATTTGACCATGGGGGAGACTTGCCGCCACCCAGTAATTACCCGGCGGCCTCATGATCCGACCATATGGCAGGGCAATCGTTTCCATCACAACTCAAGTCCAAAGCCGTCGCGCAATATCGCCTCGGCCTTAGCCGTGAAGCGACCGTCTGCGTCGTGCAGCACCAAACCCGACGCGAGGCGAGCCGGAGAGACGGCACCCGTCCGACCGCTGGCCAAGCGCCCGCTGACCAATATGCGCTTTGCCGCTGCCCCCGCCTGCGGCCATAAAGGAAACAACGCGATCGCGCCGAACCGTGCCGTCATCAACGCCAGTACCTCGTCCATCCGGTCGGCCCGATGAATGACCGTGACCGTCCCGCGCGGTCTGAGGAGGCGTGCAGCCGCCGCGAGCCAAGCCGCCAGACCGGTTTGGCCTTCGCCATTAGCTATCGCCCGCGAAGGATCGGCCGAGGGCGTATGGGCGCCAGCCCGCAAATATGGCGGATTGATCATCACCCGGTGGAACGACTGCGGCATCAGCGGTGGGTGGCGCAGATCCCCCACCACCACGCTTACCAACTCCGCTAGGCCGTTGGCGGCGATGTTACCGGCGGCCAATCTCGCCAATTCCGGCTGAATTTCAAGCCCGACCACCCGGACACCCGCGACCCGGACCGCAAGGCATAAAGCGGAGGCACCGACTCCAGTCCCGAGATCCAAGACAAATTCGCCAGCAAGGGCCGCCGTTGCCGCCGCCAGCAAAACGGCATCAATCGCGACACGATAGCCACCATCGGGCTGGTTCAAAATTAGCCGCCCCCCCAGCAAAAAATCGGTGGTCGCACCGGGTTCCTGTATATTTAAGCTTGGTTTATTTAGGCTGGGTATAATCACGCTAGCTGGTAAACTCCGTGGTGATAAACTCCGTGGTTGCGGAATGACCCGGCGGCGAGATAACATCACCGCCCGTTCGGTTCGCATCTCCCCTTGCGGCTCGCATCGCACTTGACTGCAAGGCACTTGTCAGTATGCTCCATCAGTATGCTCCGGCAGCCGGAAACTGTCAGCAAGAAC
The DNA here is from genome assembly GCA_037135115.1 of Rhodospirillaceae bacterium. GTDB lineage: Bacteria > Pseudomonadota > Alphaproteobacteria > Azospirillales > Azospirillaceae > BOG-933. The sequence goes on along the minus strand of JBAXKX010000134.1, from coordinate 3,824 downwards.
CGTTGGTGGAGACTGAATTGGCGGGTGTAACAGACCACAACCCAAACCACGACCCGAAACATCCCAAGCCCGCGCCGAATCCCTTGGATGCACTCGCTGATATGGTTGCCGATGATCTGAAGGCGGTCAACGAGATCATTGTCCAGCGCATGCATTCTTCGGTCGAGATGATACCTCAGCTGGCTAGCTATATCGTCTCGGCCGGCGGCAAGCGGTTGCGCCCGCTTCTCACCCTGGCGGCGGCGCGCCTGTGCGGCTACAGTGGAGAAAACCATCGCAGGCTGGCGGCGGCGGTGGAATTCATCCACACGGCGACCCTGCTCCATGACGATGTAGTTGATGAAAGCGCCTTGCGTCGCGGCCTAGCCTCGGCCAACGCGGTGTTTGGCAATCAGGCAAGCGTGCTGGTGGGCGACTTCCTGTTTTCGCGGGCATTCCTACTTATGGTTGATACCGGCTCGCTGGAAGTCCTGCGCATCCTATCCAACGCCTCCGCAATCATCGCCGAAGGCGAAGTCCTGCAACTCCAGACTACCAACGACACCAGCACGACCGAGCAGGACTATCTCGACGTAATCCGGGGCAAGACCGCCGCACTGTTCGCCGCAGCCTGCCGGGTAAGCGCGGTGGTCGCCGACCGGCCGCCAGCCGAAGCAGCAGCGCTCGATGAATACGGCCTCAACCTCGGCATCGCCTTCCAGTTGGTTGACGACGTGCTCGACTATTCGGCGCTTCAGGCCCGACTTGGCAAGACGGTCGGCGACGATTTCCGCGAGGGCAAGATCACGCTTCCGGTGGTGCTGGCCTACCAGCGCGGCAACGAGGAGGAGCGGACGTTCTGGCGGCGGACGCTGGAGCAAAGCGACCAGAGCGAAGGCGATATCGACCACGGCATAGCGCTGATGACCCGCCACAACACGCTACGTGACACCATCGACCGAGCGCGCCACTACGGCGCAATCGCCCGTGATGCGCTCGGCATCTTCCCCGACAGCCCCGAAAAGCTGGCACTGCAAGAAATCATCGACTTTGTCATCGAGCGTGAGTTCTGATATTAACCTCAGCTCACGCCATGGCGGGAATAATCTCGGCCTACGCCATGGCGGGAATAATCTCGGCCTACGCCTCGGGCGGGAAAGTCTCAGCGGTAAAGCGCAAGGCCTGGAGAGTCGGCGATATGCCGTTCACAGGCATACCGGCCTTTTGCTTCAGGTGAGCCAGGAACTGGGCCGGCATCGGCAGGTCGTGCCAGACCTTGGGCAGGAACAGGGATTGACGGTCGCGGTCACGCAGGATCAAACCGTCCACCTCGGGGCGCAACTGTTCGAGCAGATCACGCTCACTGGTAAATGTGATCGGTCGCGGATGGCTCAGGATGGAAACGGTAATGGCGGTTGAGTCAACCTCCGCCACCGTCATTGGCTTGAAACGCGGGTCCTGCATCGCAGCACGGAAGCTGTTGTTGACAACATCTTCAATCAACGTGCCAGAGGCGGCAAGACTGCCGACACAGCCGCGCAGGGCACCATTCTGGGTCAATGTGACAAAGGTCCGGCGCACCGCCCGCAGCACCAGTGGATAGGCGGCAACATCAACCGGCATGGCGCGCCCGGTATTGGCAGCATGGACCAGCCCAAGCCGCGCCGCCTCCACCAAAATGGCACGGTGAGCATCGGACAATCGGGCGGTAGCTGCATACTCGAAGCCATAGGCCCCATAACCGACAACCTTGTCGCGCCCGCCTGCGGTATCACCGGAATTTCGTAAGTCTAGAGTAGTTGCGCGCATATCAACAGACATTGCCCGCAGCAACAACCCGGACAAAGGCATATAACCGCAAGCATAGTTGCCATTGAGCCGGTCTACCTCCAATGACTCGATGGCTCGTGTCGCCACGAGGTCCAGATTTCTAGCGGTATCATAGCTCCAGTAATGGGAAAGATCGGTGCTGATTACTATCAGAGTCTCCGGCCCCCCCCACAACCGCTCAAGCACCTGGCTAACGAGTTCGGGTTTGGCATCGCCCACCAATAACGGCACCACACTGGCCCCGGGCAGCACCCGCTGGAGGAAGGGCAGCTGGACCTCAAGCGAGTGCTCGCCGTCGAAGGCCTGATCGAGGACCTGAACCCCTTGAATATTAAGAATGGTGGCAATGGCGGCCCGGTCAACCGGCACCGTACCCAGCGGCGTCGTCATCCCCGCACAACTCGGTGCCACCACGCCACGGAAGGCGCAACGGTGAGCCGGTCCGAGCAGAACCACCCGCCGCACCCGCTCGGCAAGATGGCTAACAGCGGCATAGGCGGTGGCGGCAATCGGCCCTGAATAAACATAGCCGGCATGAGGAACGACGATGGCCTTAAACGGCATCGACTCCGGCGGAACCGCCGCGCCGACAAGTTCGTTTATGCAGCGGTCCAAATTTTCGGCTTCACCTGGATAGAAAGTACCTGCCACGCTAGCGGGGCGAATTGTTGTCATGGCCCGGCGTCCTTGTTCAGTGTGCGGTTTGCTACGATCCCAGTCCCTACCCCTGCTATGTCTTTCATAATATATAATTTGCCAAGGGGCGTATCCCGAAAAGTTAGCCGATAGGTTGGAGAATCGCGCCGGACCGTGGAGATAAGTTGATGACTGGAGCCTTTCCCACTAAATATTGGCATGGCCTTGAGGACGGTAGGGTAAGTTGCGACGTCTGCCCGCGCCACTGTCGGCTGACGGAAGGCCAGTTGGGGCTGTGCTTCGTCCGCCAACGCCAACAAGACGCCGTCGTGCTGACCACCTATGGCCGTTCCAGTGGCTTTTGCGTAGACCCCATCGAAAAAAAACCGCTCAACCACTTTCTGCCCGGCTCGCCGGTGCTGTCATTCGGCACCGCTGGCTGTAACTTAACCTGCAAGTTTTGCCAGAACTGGGATATCAGCAAATCGCGTGACAGCCTTATCCTGGCCGACCAAGCCTCACCCAAGTTGATCGCCCGAGCCGCAAGTAAACTTGGCTGCCGCAGTGTTGCCTTTACCTATAATGATCCTGTGATATTCATGGAATATGCCATCGATGTCGCCGACGCCTGCCATGAACTTGGCATCAAGACGGTGGCGGTCACCGCAGGCTATATCTGTCCCGAACCGCGCGCCGAGTTCTATCGCCACATAGATGCCGCCAATGTTGACCTCAAGGGCTTCACCGAAGGCTTTTACAAGAACATGGCCTCGGCCCGACTCGAGCCGGTACTGGACACCCTGACCTATCTTAAGCATGAAACCTCGGTGTGGCTCGAGATCACCACCCTGCTCATTCCCGGCGAAAACGACAGTCCTGAGGAAATCGACGCGGAGACACGCTGGATCATGTCCGCCCTGGGTCCCGACGTGCCGGTTCACTTCACGGCCTTCCATCCCGATTACAAGATGATCAACAAACCGCAGACACCGCACCTGACCCTGATCAGGGCCCGCGAGATCGCCCGCGCCAATGGTCTACGCCATGTCTATGTCGGTAATGTCGAAGATGTAGGGCGCGGCAGCACCTATTGCCACGCCTGTGGTGAACGGGTGATCGGCCGACGCGGCTACACTCTGACCGACTGGGCTATTACCACCTCAGGTTGTTGCCGTACTTGCGGCACCGCCATCGCCGGAGTCTTTGGCGAGGCGCCGGGCGTTTGGGGCGGCCGCAGGCTGCCGGTAAGGTTGCGGGACTTTGAAATTATGGGAGAATAAGAGGGGAGCCGCCCGCCGTTTTAGAGTGGTATGTTGTCATGCTTCTTGGGCGGGTTCTTGATGTTCTTATTGGCAAGCATGGCCAAGGCCCGGCACACC
>JBAXKX010000133.1:0-7990 GCA_037135115.1 Rhodospirillaceae bacterium | reverse complement strand
ATGATAAAACCTAGTGAGAGTAAGGAACTTTCGAGAGTGGACCAGTCCCGGCCGCGAATCAACATGAAGCTTCAGCATCTTGACTGGTACCGTCGTTGAGTCCTGCGTCGTTTAATATCTCTAGATAAGCCCGATAGCAAAATACCCGACCACGCAGACGACCAGTAACCTCTTCAATAATGCCAATAAGACAAAGCTCAGCTAAGGCGGCATTAATCGTTGGCGCCGTCATGCCGACGCGAGCAACCAAAGCCTTTACAGTTATGTACGGTTTAAGCTGAAGTGCATCATGTACACGAAGAGATGCTGATGCCCGTTTGTTTACCGCGACAATCCGCTCGTGATCAATTTTAAACAGTTCATGAATTTTGTTTGCAGCGTTGAAGGCTTGATTTGCCGTTACTGCTATGCCATCCAAAAAAAACTCAAGCCAGGCCTCCCAAGCCCCATTTTCTCGTACGTCTTGCAACAAACGGTAATACTCTCCTCGCCTTTCTTTAAAATATAGACTCAGATATAGTAGCGGATCACGTAATATTTTTTTGTCGCACAGGTATAGCGTAATCAGAAGACGGCCAATTCGACCGTTTCCATCAAGAAACGGGTGTATAGTTTCGAACTGTACATGAAGAAGCCCTGCCTTGATCAGGAGCGGCAAGCCGGATTCAGCTTCGTGAATGAACCGTTCGAATAAGTCCAGGCATTGATCAAGTTCAACGACCGGGGGTGGAACAAACATGGCATTGCCTGGGCGAGTCCCACCAAGCCAGTTCTGGCTGCGCCGGAACTCTCCTGGTGTCTTCTGAGCCCCCCGCCCGTCACGCAAAAGTGGCTCATGTACCTCACGCAGTAAACGCAAAGAAAGCGGCAAAGTTTTCAACCGCTCCAAACCATACATGATTGCATCAACATAATTGCAGACCTCTCGTATGTCGTCGAATGGCTCACCATAGTTAATATCGGTCTCGAAACGGAGCAGATCTGACAGAGAAGACTGGGTTCCTTCAATCTGTGAAGACAGAATGGCCTCCTTGCGAACATACATATAGAGAAACAGCTCCGGCTGTGGCAGCAGAACCGTGATGGCGTCAAGTCGACCGAGGGCGTGCTGGGCCGCGCTCAGCCTGGACAAAAGGGATAGAATGTTAACCGCTGGCTCAGGTGGCAGAGGAAACGGTACGAAGGCCCGAACGGTTTCGCCGTGCGTGACCGTCTCGATATAGCGCCCGGATGGACTTTTCGGTCGAATGTTCTGCATAGGCCGACCCTTGATGAGATCACGGACTCCACCCTGCCCCGACGCCGTTATTAAAGCAATGTGCCATTTTCTTTATTAAGGCCGGAGCTAAGGTAAGCTGGCTTAACTAACACCAACGGCCCCCTACCCCAATGTTTTGCCCTTGAGCTTGTAGACGAAGGTGATGACTTCGGCGACGGCACGGTAGTGTTCGGCGGGGATTTCCTGGTCAATCTTAACTGTGTCGTAAAGGGTGCGGGCCAATGGGGGGTTTCTGACCAGCGGTATATTGTGTTCCTCGGCGGCCTTGCGAATATTTGCGGCGAGAAAATCCACGCCCTTGGCCAAAACAACCGGAGCCTTGCCGCTGGCTGGATCATACTTTAGCGCCACAGCGTAATGAGTGGGGTTGGTAATGACAACGTCGGCTTTTGGCACGGAAGCCATCATGCGCTGCTGGGCTTTCTGGTAACGTAGGTTCCTGAGTTTATTCTTGATAAGCGGATCTCCCTCGGTCGACTTATGCTCTTCCTTGACATCCTGCTTGGACATCATCATTGTTTTATGGAAAGTATATTGCTGATATGCGAAATCAATTAATGTAATAACGAATACAACCAGCAGCAATGCAACCAGCAGCTTAAATGCTACATGGTGAATTTCAGCCATGACGCCGGCTAAATCCATCCCGATATAGTGCTCAAACGATATCACCACAGGCTTTAAGACAATGTATGAGACCGCCCCTACCGCAAATAGCTTGACCAAATTCTTGCCCATCTCAAGAGCTTGAGTATCAAGCTTGAACAACCGCTTCATGCCGGTCAAAGGACTGAGTTTGCTTAGATCGAAATTCATGTTCTTTGAGTTAATGCGAAACCCAATTTGCAACACCGTCGCCAATACCCCCAGTATCAACAACAGAATCAGTGGCAGACCGGCAGCCGCAACAGTATATAACATAGACTCGGCGACCAATTGCCGAATACTCTCCGAGTCGGTGCGAATCAGGTTGAAATTGGCGATAAAATGAGTAAGCCTAGTCATCATAGCGCCCGTAATCGGCGGCGCAAGCCATGCGACGATGATCATAATGCCCAGCATCGCCATGAGTTGATTGACTTCGCGGCTAATTGCGAACTGGCCTTCGTCATGGGCCTTATCGATTTTTCGCCCGCTTGGCTCCTCCGTTTTAGATGAGTCGTCCTGGTCTTCCGACATGTAACCCCGCCTTCAATGCTCAGCCCCCCGCCTTCAATGCTCAGCCCGGAGTTAGAAAATCGGCGATGGCGGTCTCAAAATGGCGCAACCAGAAGGCCATCATCGCTGCGATCGACACGGCAAACAAAAACAAACCATAGCCGATCTGGGCCGACATGAAGACAAAAAACACCTGCATCTGCGGGGCAAGGCGGGCCATGACGCCTAGCGACAGCGCGAAAACCAACCCCGTCGCCAGATAAGGCGCCGCCATCTCGACCCCGATCTTGAAACTTTCCGAGACAAACCTAGTCACAGTGCCAGCAAAATCGTCCACCGGCAGCGGCGCTCCGACCCTGAACAAGTCATAGCTGCGCACCACCGCCATCAGCATCATGTGGTGGAGATTGGAGATCAGGATCAACAGCAAGGCCAACCACGACATCAGCGACCCCGGAAGCGAACCTTGAGAGGCCAGAGCCGGATTGAAGACAAAGGCGTTGGACAACCCGGTCTGCATGGCAATGATCATACCGGCAACCTCCAACGCGCCGAACATCAGGCGCGGCAATGAACCAATAAATATCCCGACTATAAACTCTCCGCACAACAGCAAGACCAGCGCGACCAACGACGCCGGCTCGGGAGGGAGCAGTTCGCGCAAGGTTGGAGTAAGAATGGCACTAACCAACAGCGCAAGCAGCAGTCGCGCCTGCATCGGCACGAACTGATCGCCGAAAACCGGCATGACTACAAAGGCCGCCCCAACCCGAGTGAACACCAACAACCAAGCAAACACATTGCCCGCGATAAGGGTTTGGAGCGTCGTCACGGCAGTTTACGGCGAGCCGACCGAAACGATGCGGTCCGCTATGTGCTGAGTGAAAACTGTCAGATGCGAAAGCATATAAGGGGCCAGAATAATAGCGGTGGCGAAACCCAGCACCATCTTGGGCACAAAGGTCAGAGTCTGTTCCTGAATCTGGGTTAGAGCCTGGAAAAGCGAAATAACTACGCCGACCAACAGCATAATGCCCATGATCGGACCGGAAATGAAAAGCATGGCCATGATCGCTTCACGGACAACATCAATGGCATCGGTTTCTGTCATGTTTCAATCCACGCATCGGCGCATCTCAGCACTTCCGCGACCGCAGCTCCCAGCCATGAATGACAGGGTTGATGAAAGAATCCCGCCACCACCATTAGCCATCAGGCCATCAGGCCATCACCATCAAATGGGCATGCGCAGGATTTCCTGGTATGCGTTGACCACTTTATCGCGGATCGTCGTCACGGTCTGCAAGGTCATTTCCGCATTGGTAACGGCGGTGACGACATCGTTTAGATCGGCCTTGCCGATTGCGGCCTTGGCCGACATCTGTTCGCCGGCCTTGAGTTCGGAGATGGTGCTCTTGGCCGTCTGTTCCAGAAACGAGGCAAAGGACGGTCCCGAATTCTCGGCAACCGCCTGTCCAGGCAGGACTCCCCTGGTGGCGGCACTGGCGTAAGCGTTAAGGGCGGCGCTGATATTGGCAACCATGGCAGGAACTCCAGAAAATCAGACGGACATCACCGCAGCAGATCAATGGTGCGTGACAACATCGTCTTAGCGGCATCGATGACGCTTAGATTGGCATCGTAAGAACGCTGGGCTTCTTGAAGGTCCATGGTCTCGACGATGGCGTTAACGTTGGGCATCATAACATAACCATCCTGGTCGGCGCTCGGGCTGGTGGGGTCGTATTTGCGCGTGAAATCGCTGCGGTCAACCCCGATTGCCGCCACCCGAACCTTATCCAGCCCGGTGCTGCGGTCCAACTCGTTTTTGAAAGTCACAGTCTTGCGCCGGTACGGCAGATCGCCCGGAGTTTCAGCAGTGGAATCGGCATTAGCCAGATTCTCGGCAATAACCTTGATCCGCGTACCCTGGGCCTTCATGCCCGCCGCTGAAATCTCCATCGCCTTGGTTATGTCCACAACACGCCTCCCCCGTTTGGCCCCCGACCGCCTTCTTGTACTATTATTACTCGCAAGATTAACCGCTGCGGCCAAGCGCCATCCGCAGCATCGAGACGTTCTTCTTGTAAAGATTGGTCACCAAGCCGTAATCTTGGGCCGTCTCTGACAGCTTGAGCATCTGTTGCTCGACAACCACCGCGTTGCCGTCCAGCTTGGTCTCATAGGGCTTGCGGTCACGGCGTGTTACGCTGCCGCTGTCACCATTACCAGAGCGGGCAGCCCGCTGATGAGCGGGGTCGGTGATCGCCGGAACCAATTGGCGCTGATGGCTTTCGATGGCCGAGCGGAAGCTAAAGGGCGAGACATCGCTGGGCTTGAATTTGGGGGTGTCGACGTTGGCGATGTTCTGGGCGACCACCTCCTGTCGCTGACTCAACCATTCCATCTTTTTGGTAATGAGCTTAAAGACGCCCATCGAATTGAGGTCCATCGCCCGATACTCCCGTAACTCAGATCTCGCAGCAAACCTAACAGCAGGGTTAGCAGTGCAAACCGGATGCCAAAAACGATCCCTGATTCTACCCCAATCCTAACCCCTTCTCAAGCCCGGCAAATTTTGCCGATAGGCAATCATCACCCAAGCCGCTCAACCGCCCAACCGCTCAACCGCCCAACCGCTCAACCGCCCACGCCGCCGCCTCAGCCACCATCAAGCAGGGGTCTTGGCCAAGCACACGGGCACACGGCAGCAGAGCCGCATCTCCGCTATTGCCGATGGCGATCAAGACATTGCGGACAAAGCGGTCACGCCCGATGCGCTTGACCGGCGAACCGGCAAACCGGGCACGAAAGGCGGCATCGTCAAGCCCGGCTAGTTCGGCCAGCGGCGGCGCGTTCAAACCGGGGCGAGAAACAAAAGCAGCCTCACGGGTGGGCTTGGCAAAACGGTTCCACGGACATACCGCAAGGCAAGCGTCGCAGCCGTAAATACGATTGCCGAGCAGAGGCCGCAACTCGTGATCAATCGCGCCTCTATGCTCAATAGTCAAATATGAGATACAGCGCCGAGCGTCGAGTTGGTGCGGAGCGGTAAAGGCTCGAGTCGGGCAGGCTTCCAGGCAGCGCACACAGCTTCCGCAACGGTTGAGCGCGGGCTGGTCAAGTGCCAGCTCCAAAGTGGTGTAAATTTCTCCCAGAAACAGCCAGGAACCGTGCCGCCGCGAGACTAGGTTAGTGTGCTTGCCCTGCCATCCCAGCCCCGCCACCGCCGCCAGCGGCTTTTCCATCACTGGCGCGGTATCGACAAAGACCTTAACCTCGTGCCGGTACTCCCGGTGCATCCAACCTGCCAGTTGCTTCAGCTTTTTCTTAACAACATCATGATAATCTCGTCCTCGCGCGTAAATCGAAACCGTGCCGCAATCCGCCGGCACCGGCTCCGATTGTTCCGGGGCATAACTCAACCCCAGCGCCACCACCGACCGCGCCTCCGGCCACAATCCGCAGGGGTCGCAGCGTGGGGCCATCCGCTCGGCAAGCCACCCCATATCACCGTGATGCCCAGCCGCCAAAAACCCCGCCAGCCCGGCTCGCACCTCATGACCCAGCCCCGCCGCCGCAAAGCCAACGGCATCAAATCCAAGATCAAGCGCCCGTTTGCGAATGGCGTCAGCGGGTGGCAAGTAAGAATCTGTACTCAAGCCGCGCCTACCCGGCGTTACCGCCATGCGCCGTCGACCAAGCGACGGGGTCATTGAGGAAGGCCTCTACTTCACGCAGGGTATCTTCGTCGAAATAGTTGTGGCGCCTGGCGGCAGCCAGCACGTCCCACCAAGTGGCGAGGGAGTGCAGATTGACACCAAGTTCGGCCATGATACTCAAACTCTGGGGAAAGATGCCATAATGGAAGACCACGAAGGCATCATTGACCTTCTGGCCGGCACCACGCAGGGCATTGACGAAGTTGACCTTGCTTTTACCATCGGTGGCTAGGTCCTCGACCAGCAGCGTCCGAGCGCCAGCCGTGACCACGCCCTCAATTTGGGCGTCGCGACCGAAGCCCTTGGGTTTCTTGCGAATATATTGCATCGGCAGTCCCAGCCGCTCGGCTATCCAGGCGGCGAATGGGATGCCTGCGGTCTCGCCGCCAGCAACCACCTCCACCGCCTCAAAGCCGATGGCGGCCTGGATGGTTTCCACCGCGAGGTCGACCACGACTCGGCGGGCCCGGGGAAAGGCGATAATGCGCCGGCAATCGACATAGACCGGACTGGCCCAGCCGGAGGTAAGTTTGTAGGGAGTGGCGGCATTAAAATGTACGGCCTTGATCTCGATCAGCAGCTTGGCGGTCAGAGCGGCGATATCGGCTGTCATGGTCCGATCCGGTCAGAGGTGGAAGAAACATTGCTCAGGACACTAGCCGGGTGATGAGCCTCCAAGCAATCGTTTCCCCGGCAAGGAAAGGCACGACACCGCCAATCACATCCGGCATGATCCAGGCTTGGCGCTCCAGGGTCACAGTGTCGTCATTGATCGGCAACCGGTAAAAAGCCGGACCGTTCAGGCTGGAAAAGGCTTCCAAGCGGTCAAGGCACCCCGCCCGCGCGAAAACCTCGGCGTACAACTCAATCCCGGCCGGAGCGGTGAAAATGCCGGCGCAACCGCAGCCGGACTCCTTGGCCTTGATCGGATGCGGCGCCGAGTCGGTGCCAAGAAAAAACGCCGACTCGCCAGAAGTAGCAGCACCAACCAGCGCCAGCCGATGCCGCTCACGCTTGGCGACCGGCAAACAGTAGGCGTGGGGACGCAAGCCCCCGGCAAAAATGGCATTGCGATTGATCAGCAAATGGTGGGCAGTGATAGTGGCGCCAAGGTGGCCACCACCTGATTTGCTGCGAACAAAGGCCACAGCATCGGCGGTAGTGACGTGCTCCAGCACCGCCCGCAGGGCCGGGAAGTCGTCGAGCAAAGGAGCCAGCACCCGCTCGATGAATACCGACTCGCGGTCAAAAATATCAACCGCCGGGTCGTTGACCTCGCCATGAATGAGCAACGGCATACCAAGACGCTGCATTCGCTCCAGCAACGGCCACAAGGCCTTGATATCGCTGATCCCGTGCTCGCTATTAGTGGTAACGTTGACTGGGTAAAGCTTTACTGCGGCGAAAACATCTTCCCGCCAGCCGCGCTCGACCTCGGCCGGGTCGAGCTGTTCGGTGGCATAGCAGACCATCAACGGTCGAAAACGGGAGCCCGGCGGCAATTGCGCCAAAATCCGCGACCGATAGGCAATGGTAGCGTCTACAGAGGTCAGCGGTGGGCGAAGATTGGGCATAACAACGGCACGACCGAACCGTTCCGCTGATGCCGGCAGTACCGCAGCCAACATCGCGCCATCGCGCAAATGCAGGTGCCAGTCGTCAGGGCGGCGCAGAGTGACGCGGTCGGGACCAACCATTTTTTGCTTCCAAACAACAGCGACTAACTATCCATGTTGCGCCAACCAAGGCTCGTACGCAAGAAGGGCTAAGAGGGGGGGCAGGGGAATCGCATTTGGAAAAAGCTTGACATGCCGACAAGGCCTTGTGTCCT
>JBAXKX010000132.1:0-8029 GCA_037135115.1 Rhodospirillaceae bacterium | reverse complement strand
TAATCGCGCATCGTTACAATCAAAGGTAGAAATATGGCTTAATTTGATGACATTGCCCTCTAATTACCCTGGTGGCTTCCTCGCCGTCCATCTCCGGCATCTGCATGTCCATCAGCACCACGTCGAAATCGCCTGCCGCCACCGTGTCTACTGCGATGCGGCCGTTGTCGGCGACAACGACCGTGTGACCCATTTTCTGCAACATGGTGCGAACCAGCATCTGGTTGATGCGGTTGTCTTCCGCAAGCAGGATGCGAAGCGACTTAACAACTATTGGAACAGACGGGGTAGCATCGTCGGCCGTCACGGTGGCCCGGCTTGGCGCCAGTTGCAGCGGCAGTGAAAACCAAAACCGCGTGCCTTTCTCCAGTTGGCTATCAACGCCGATCGACCCGCCCATCATCTCGACCAACCGTTTGGTGATAACGAGACCGAGACCTGTGCCCCCGAAACACCGCGTGGTGGACGCCCCGAGTTGGGTGAACGGTTTGAAAAGCATCGCCAACTGGTCAGGCGCGATGCCCATGCCGGTGTCATCAACCTCTAATAATAGGTTGATCAAGGCGCCGTTGTAGGACTTAACAGACGCCCGGATACAAACGCCTCCATGCGCGGTAAATTTGATTGCATTGCTGGTCAGGTTAAACAGAAGCTGCTTGAAGCGAGCCTGGTCTCCGATCACCCATCGGGGTAAATCTTCAGCAAAATCATGCACTAGTGCTAAGTTCTTCACGACGGCACTTCCCATGAACATGGCGATTGTATCGATAACGGCCCGATGAAGATCAAACTCTGCCGCTTCGAAAACAATTTTTCCAGCTTCAATCTTGGAAATGTCAAGAATGTCGTTAAGAACGGTCAACAGGGTCTTGGTTGAGGTGCCGAGCGTGTCGAGATAGCCGACCTGCTCGTCATTGAGTGGCGTACGGCGCAATAGGTCGGCCATACCCAAGACACCAGTTATCGGGGTGCGAATCTCGTGGCTCATCATCGCAAGAAACTCGCTCTTTGAGCGGTTTGCGGCATCAGCGTCTTCTTTTGCGACGCGCAACTCAAATTCCAGCCTCTTTTGGTCGGTGATATCTTCAAATGTCCAAATGCTTCCCCCTGTTGAGTCTTCACACGTTATTGATTTACCGCACATTCGAACCCAGATATGCGAGCCATCATGCCGCAGCATTTTTTGTTCTGTTCTGTATATGTCTCCCCTTCCCAATGCGGCGTATGCTCGCAGACCTGTGAGATCGTAATCTTCTTGTGATACGTAAAATGTGCGTGTGCTTTTATGCTCCATTTCCTCCTGCCTGTACCCAAACAGGGTAGCCATTCTGTTATTAGCCCACACTTGCTTTCTATCTTTAACAAAAGTAATTCCAACGCTTGAGTTTTCGAGAATTATGTTAAGTTCCCTCATTTTTTCTCGAAGGCTATCTTCCAAGTGCTTGCGTTCGGTTATGTCGTAGTTTATCCTGACCATCCTGATTGGATTACTCGATTGATCGCGGTAGACTTGGGCCATTGATCTAATTTGGTGGATCGTCTCATCAGGCCAGACGATGCGGAACTCAGTATCGAGCGTCCGCTCGCCCCCCAGCGCAGCCAGGACCTCGCCCGTAGCGCGAGCCCGATCATCAACGTAAACGGCAGCCTGCCACCGCTCCAAAGTCATACCACCGCCGTCGCCGTGTAGGCCATAAAGTCGCATCATTTCAGCGTCGTACACGCAAGAGTCGGTAGCGACATTGTAATCCCATATTCCTATATGTGTCCCCGCCGTCGCCAGGCTCAGCCGCTCTTCACTGGCTTGACGAGCCACGAGGGCTGTTTCAGCCAATGCCGTGGCGAGTCCCTCCCTGCGGTGATGACGGACTGCGAGCGCCGTCAACCAAAGCACTGCCATCGAAAGCACAATAGAGCCAATTCCCTGATTGATGGCCCGAGATCGCCAACGCGTCAGCGCCTCCGTAACCGACTTGGAGACGATCACCACAAACGCCCCGTTTGCTATGGTTCGAACCGCAGAAATTCGTTCAATGTGATCGGTAAGGGATGGCAGCCGATGAAAGGTAAGTTTTTGTCCAGACGCCATATGAAGTTCAAAATGGCCTCCTTTAGCGATATTGACGCCGACGAAGCGATCCGGATCAGGTGCTCGGCTAATAATCCTTCCATCCAGACCAACGAGTACAACAGTGCTGCTTGTATCAGCGGGGCGCATTGAAGCCAACAAAGCATTAAATATCTTGATTTCAAGTGTCACATTGACAATCCCGGCCCATTGTCCTTGCTGGGTTAGCCGGGCGCGGGCGGCGAAAATGACGAAAACGTTAGTCGGTTTAGCTAAAGCCAGCGGAGTGAATACTGTTTCACCCCGGTCGGCAGCATCACGAACCATGGTATAGTAGGACCGGTCATGGATATCCCAGCCGCTAATTTCAGGCCGGGTGGTCGCGGTGATGAGTCCTTCGGCGTTGGTCACCAGAACCGTTCTGACTTCCGGAAAACCGCGCGCACGGGCTTCCATAAATTCGGACAGGGCAACGGGTTCGGCGCCACGCCGATCCGCCTCTTCCCCAACGTCCCGAAGTAGTAAATCGATAGCCCGCAAGCTACCACTGATGCTTTCATCCGCAATGCGAGAGGCATCTGCGAGACGGGAATATTCGTTATCGAGTGCCTGCCGATAGTCGCGTTCGAGGGTCCAGGTTACCAGCGCCATTTGGACGATAACCAGCCCAATTCCAAACAGCCATGCCTTGCGCCTGAACCCTGCGAATGCCTCGGACCTTGTCACTGCTCGCACCATGTCCGTGCCGTCGCTTTCACATTGGGCTGGCCCGTTGTCTGATCATAGATACCACGGGGCATGGCTGTTGTCAGACCTTTCCAGACCGCCCAAAATATCCCGTCCATGCCGGATTACACTCGAAAGCCGACTTCTCGATAGAAATCGTCGTTTGATGGAAAAGAATGGATAATCCTGTCAACACCGAGCCTCTTGAGTTTTGCCGTACTTGGTCCACCGCTACCGATAACCATAAAGACACCTCGACCACCTTCGGCCAACGTTCCAAGAAGCACCAACAGGTGACCAATAAAATATTCGTCAAAGTCAGTTAGGTCTCGCATGCATACGACTACGGAGGCTGATGTCGATCCGTTGATCAGTTCACATGCCTTCGCCATTATCCTGCTATCATCCATTATAGCATGCCCGATGAAACTTAGGCCTATGAAGCATTCAGTCTCGACAACCTGGACACCTAAAGATGTGCCAACTTCTCGGAACAAGACTCGATATTGTGGTGCAACGGCTTCCTCAGAATCCTCCATAGGAATAATCGCTTGTCCACGGGCGCGGCGAGTGAAATACGGCTTCATTTTCATATCATAGGTCGAAACATGGCCTACGATCCATAAGCGCAGTAGCCTCATAAGTTTATTTCGAACGTCGGCCTGATGGGTTTTCGGTATCTCATGGCTAAAAAGTTTTATTGCTCCCTTGACATTTATATTGAGTTGATGATGCTGTTCCGCATGATCCTTGATATCTAGAAATCCTATCCGCTGCTGAATTGCTTTCTCTCTCTGAAAGTGATACACAGTATAATATTCCAACCGCTTAAGGGCATCAAGGATGCGATATTGATCGAAGCCCTTCTCGAACTCGGCCTCAAACTCGTTAATCAAAGAGATCAAAAACTTATGATCGGTATCAATTGCGCCGCCATCGATTGATAGTTGATATCGCCAGTGTATGGATATCTTATGGCTCCACACAATGAATGGAATAGAAATACTGTATTTGTGGGTTCTCTGTCATCGTTTGCCTATTGGGATCGCTTGATCGACTTTGCTGGCGGTATGGATTGCAAGCGCGTCAGACAAGACCTGCCAATCGATCGGCTTCGGTACAAGATCATTAACCCCAGCCGCGAGGTAGCGTTCGCGATGTTCCACCATCGCATCCGCCGTCAGGGCAAGAATGGGCAACCGGCCTTTTGGCGGCGGCATGACGCGGATGACCCTGGTGGCCTCCTCACCGTCCATCTCCGGCATCTGCATGTCCATCAAGACGGCGTCAAATTCCTCAGCCGCTAGCATTGCAACGGCAACGCGACCATTGTCAGCGACCGCAACGGTGTGACCAAGCTTTTGAAGCATTGAACGAACCAACATCTGATTGATCCGGTTGTCTTCTGCCAGCAGGATGTGAAGTGACCGCACCACCGTAGGCGCAGGCGGGACAGCATCTTCGGCGATCGATATTGCGTGGTCGGACGCCACACGGAGGGGCAAAGAGAACCAGAACGTCGTACCCTTTCCCGGTTCGCTGTCAACTCCGATTGTCCCGCCCATCAACTCCACCAGCCGTTTGGTGATGACCAAGCCGAGGCCTGTGCCTCCGAAGCGGCGGGTTGTCGATGCTCCAAGTTGGGAAAATGGTTTGAATAGATGAGGTATTTGATCAGGCGTCATGCCTATGCCGGTATCCTCAACCTCCACCAATAAGGTTAATGTAATATCATCGTGCCTCTCAATTGATACGCGGACGTGAACGCCACCAGTCTCCGTGAATTTGATCGCGTTTCCACTAAGATTAAATAGAATCTGTTTAACGCGAGTCGGGTCTCCAATAACGTGCTTAGGCAAGTCGTCGTCGAGTTCGTGGGTGAGCGCCAAGCCCTTGGACACAGCATTTTCATTAAACATGGAGATGGTATTGTTTACTGCCTCACGAAGATCAAAATCAACCTCTTCAAATACGACCTTGCCAGCCTCGATTTTTGAGATATCCAGGATGTCATTGAGAATTGTTAACAAGGTCTTGGTTGATCCCGCCAAGGTGTCAAGATAGCCAATTTGCTCTTCGTTGAGTGGTGTCCGGCGTAATAAGTCAGCCATACCCAGCACCCCGGTTATTGGTGTGCGGATTTCATGGCTCATCATCGCGAGAAACTGGCTCTTCGCGAGATTGGCCTGTATTGCAGACATCTCAGCTTGACGTAAACTTTCTTCCCGCTGGAAGTCAGACGAAATGTCGAGGACGATACCGATTAGGCCACCCAGCGATCCATCAGATCGGGCATATGGCGCTTTATACACTCTAAAATGGCGCCCACCAGTGTTGCCGAATACCCAAACAAAATCATAGCTATCAGGTTCCCGCGATTGGTAGGCTCTCTGATCTGACCGGTTGACATCGGCCGCAATCTCAACCGGGAATAGATCATCAGAACGGTGGCCGATAATATCGTTAACGCTAAGACCGAGTAGATTAGCATATTTGTTATTACAGCCAAGATATACACCGAGTTCGTTTTTGTGGAATACCGCCACTGGCATTGCTTCTATCAGAGAGTGCTGAAATATTATCTGGTCTTTCCTGTTATCATCCGCTCGCTTCAGATCGGTCAAGTCAGTCAATGCGCCTATTATCCTATCAACTCCTCCCTGGTTGCTTCTTTTGCCAATTGCACGGGCAAGCAGATACCGAATGTCACCGCTGGTATGCCGGAATGGCAGCAGAATCGAAAACTCGTCCTCGCGACCGAGCGAGCAGTTGTTAATACGTTCCATTAAACAACGGTGGCTTTCGGCATCCAGAATTTTCTCCCACCAGACGCGGGCAACCGTCTCGGGCTCACACGGATCCAATCCCAGCATTTCCAGGCAGCGGGGAGATAGCCGGATAGTATCGCTTTCGATATCCCAATCCCAGATTCCGTCATTGCTCGCCGCGACCGCAAGCGTGAAGCGGTCGCGTTCGTTGGACAATTCGTTTCTCGCCTTAACCTCCAACTCCGCATGGGCAGCAGCCAGACGGTCGAGCATGATGTTCACCGTCGCGCCCAAGCTGACAACCTCCGGCGGCCCGGAAACAGTAGCTCGCCTGTCAGAAAACCCGTCATGGATCACCGAACTGGCGAATTCTTCCAGAGAAACCAGGGAGCGTGTGAGACGGCATGCGATAAGCCGACTGACAAACAGCACGAGAGCCATTACCGCCAGCGCGGCCAGCGCGAGAACCCCCAAGGTTGCCGTCTGCGACGGTAAGATATCCGCTTTGTTAACTGTTAACTGATAGCGCATGATCAGCGGCGCGAAGATGTCATCGGTAACCAGGGGAACGGAAACCATCAGGTGTTCCGGGGATATCTGTGGCTCCTCAAGCCCGAAGAGAAAACCCGCATTGCCTCCCTTCACAAGAACGTTCAGTGGAATGCGATAGAGGAGCGCGCCTTCAGGTTCGCGCGATCGAGAGTAAGACAGTAACTCTGTCGCAAGGATTGATCGAGCGCCATCTTGTTTGGGCGGCAGGATGGTTGCCTGGCTCTTTCCCGACGCCAGTACGGCCTTTAGCCAAGTCAATTCCTCTGGATACGGTTCGTGTGCGCCATTGGTTGCGATCAACTCGCCTTCGAAATCTGTAAAATAGATATCGATTGGAATGCCGCTGATACGTTGGAAGCCATTGAGGAATGGACCAAGGTATGTTGCCTTGCCTACGCTATCGACAAGAGCATTTGCCAGAACACTGTTGTCTGCCAAGGTTGCTATCGTGCTATTGACATTATGCAAAATCGTTCCCGCACGGTCGGCATCGAATTCTGCATGAAGGCGGAGTGTCAAAAGTTCTCTGTCAGTAAGTTGACGAATAGAATACACCCAAAATAAACTGCCAACGATGATCAGAGCCGTACCTGCTATCGCAGCAGAGGACAGCGAAAATCGAAGCGCCATGCCCATTTTTGAGAGTATCGTCATTTAGCATGGTCCAGTTCGTTTGGGAGTCGCTTTACTGAATTACCGACCAATCGGGACCAATACACCGTCTTCGCGGAATCGGATCATCAGAAGCTGGTCTTCTCCAAGGGCCTCATGACGTGCGGGGGTGAATGGCTGTGGAAAATTCCTGACCAATCCTTGGTAGTCCGTGACCCGCTCCATGGCATCACGGACAGCGGAACGATCGCTCGTGCCTGCAAGCTCTATGGCGCGGGCCAGGATATGGGTCAGGTCATAGGCATGGGCGAACCCCACTGGCGAGATAATGTCTTCAATCCGGTGGATGCCAAACAGTCTTTCCGTCACCGCCAATATCTGAGCAACACGCTCTTGGTTTGCCTGAAAAAAACTAAAGGTCTGAATGACGGAAAAGTCAACATCGGCCAGAGCGCCCCCAGCTTGTTGACTGAAATCGCTGCCAGTCACGCCCCAATGACTAATAATTGGGAGACGCTTTTCCTTCGGGAGGGCGGCAACTTCGCGAACAAGGATCGCGCCTTCATCATCATTGGCGACCAGAATGATGGCCTCAGCACCAGATTTTGCGAGAATTTGGTATTTGTCGATAAGTGACTTGTCGCGCCAATTGTACCATGCCGTACCGACGGAAACTGGTGTGCCACCAAGGGAAAAGAACCTCTCGGCTGCGGAGAGATTCGAACGTCCCCACGCCGTATTCGTCAGCAATAAACCAACTTTCTTTGTGCCACGGCTTCCCGCATATTTAAGCATAAAGGGCATGGCAAGACTGTCGCGCAACGACAGCCTGAATGCAAAATTAGGCACCATGCCATTGTCAATGATGGCATCAGCCGCCGACCACGGGGCCAACAATAGTGTCTTGGTTTCCCTGAGAATTGGTAGTTCCTCAATGAGCACGGGGCTGAACCGCCCGCCGAAGACAGCGATGATATCCGGCATCGCGGCGAACTCTTTGATGTTTCGGATACCGCGCGCAGCAATTGAATGGTGCTCCTTGGTGATGAGTTTCAGAGGGCGTCCCCCCAAAACACCACCCGTTCGGTTAATTTCATCGACAGCGGTAAGAATGCCACGCTCTATTGACTCAGCAGACGTGCTGTGTTCCAAGCCGAACTCACCGTCGAGCCCAATGAGAATAAGCCTGTCGGATTGGGAATCGGCTTGAACGGGTTGGACCGGAAGAGCGAGTAATAGTCCAGCGATTGCCCCGAACATGGCTAACCGAAAGTTTCGCAACATAACCTGATCCCCTTTGCTG
>JBAXKX010000131.1:0-8045 GCA_037135115.1 Rhodospirillaceae bacterium | reverse complement strand
GGCAGTCACCAGTTCAGGTTCAGGTTCAGGTTCAGGTTCAGGTTCAGGTTCCAGATCCGGTTCAGGTTCCAGATCCGGCGCAAGGAGCGAAGTGATATCCGGTTGCCTGGTCCAAGAGACCTTGTCCGCTTCTTCCCACCTTGACGGCAATAACGGCTCGAGCAGCATCATGTCGCAAGCTCGCGCCTTTGGCGTAACAACCGGAACAAATGCCGGCACCAACGTAACCATTGGCACGTCATTTGGCACATCATTATCAGCGGCATCAACTTCGTCGACAAATGCGCCGGCCACCCCGGCCACCCCGGTCACCATCAACTCCGGTTCCGGCATGACCTCCTCAAACTCAGGCGCGACAGTTGTCAACAACATCATGTCGTCGAGTCGCGATGTCGCAGCCGCCTTTAGGGCTACCGCTTTTCCGGCTGCCCTTTTTACGGCCAGGGCGCGACCACCTCTTGCCGGCTTCCGCATCTCTTCGTCGGCCACATCGGCAATTCGGGCAGGAGAAAATGCGGCAATCTCCAGCGCCAGTGCCGCTAATTCAACGGTAGGCTGTAATTCTGGCACCGCCAGCTCCAGCACGTCGGCGTCGGCCTCGTCGATGTCCAAAGCCTCCTCTACAACCGAAGCCTCCTCGATCAATTCGGGGGCGAGGACTGGTTCACTCGCACCGGCGCCCCCCCCCTCCCCTCCCTGACGAAACTCGGCACCGACGAGGAAGAAGGCAGCCCGCACGGTTGACGCCGCGAACGACTTGCCATCACGACCGCGAGCGCCATTGCTCCCGAGCGTTTCTGCGATTTCCGCCCAAGGCACGCTCCGCTCGCGCATCTGCTCGATCTCGACATAGGCATCGCGCACCACCTGAAGCGCGCTAGGCGGTCCGCCCCGTCGCTCGGTCAACAATCTTTCGATATCTCCGCGTTCTAATGTCACTGCCGCAGCCCGCCCCGAATCATGAATAACTCCCTGGACCGCAGAACCCGCGATATAGTCAGACATCGCCCGAGGCGAGGCGATCTCTGACGCTTTTCCTTTCCATAGCACCGTCAGTTTTTCCGCCACCGACGCTCCGCCATTGGTTGGGCTGCACTTGGCAGCAGTGAAATTTCTTGGCAGGGTTATTCTTGTATATCAATGCCGCCTCCGTGCATAAATAGATGATAGCCCGGCGGCACGCAAACGAATTCCGGGACGATGGATGCCTTCCAACATGTCCCCAAGCAAACAACCCGAACGTAATGCGATTCAGGCTTTCGGGTTCCACCAGTTGCGCCAAGCGTGCGAGATATCCACACTGCGCCAGGAAATCGCCAGCGTCCTGACCAGCACTGCCGGACTGCAACTCATGATTGAAAATGAGGTCGAGCGGATGCATCAACGGGTGGAAAACCTCTCCGCCGACGCGCTTTTGGACGCAACCAAGCTGTCGCCGCTACTGAGCGATGCCATGGGCGCGATGCTAGAAATTCGCGACGCCTCGCGCCGGCTCGAAACCACACTGGCACGGCACGATCAGCCAACGCCACCACCGCCAACTCCTCGAGCCACACAAGCCCCAGCGCCACCACCGCCCCGCGTAGCGCCAGCCCCAGCTTCAGCCCCAGCAGCGCCACCACCGCCCCGCGTAGCGCCAGCCCCAGCCACACAAGCAGCAGCGCCACTGGTTCAGCCACCTCGACCGACCCCGCCCAGGACCATAGCCAGCCGAACCAAGGTCACGAACTGGCTGATGCCGGCAGATCACTGATCAATTTAAATTTAGGCCCCTGATTTCAGGACCGGAGAACGGACCTGCCAGCGTAACTGGCGGCGTTGCCCAATCTCTCTTCAATGCGAATCAACTGATTGTACTTGGCCAGCCGATCAGTGCGCGACAACGACCCAGTTTTAATTTGACCACAGTTGGTGGCCACCGCCAAATCAGCGATAGTAGAATCCTCCGTTTCGCCCGAGCGGTGAGAGAATACGGCGGTATAGCCGGCCTTGTGCGCCATATCGACCGCCTTCAGGGTCTCACTGAGGGTGCCGATCTGGTTGACCTTGACTAGAATGGAATTTGCCGTACCGTTCTTGATGCCATCGGCCAAGCGCTTGGAGTTGGTCACAAATAGATCGTCGCCGACTAATTGGACCTTCTTGCCGATTGCCGCCGTCAGGGCGGCCCAGCCATCCCAGTCATCCTCGGACATTCCATCCTCAATCGAGACAATTGGGTAACGGCCAACCAAATCAGCCCAGTACTGAACCATCTGGTCAGGCAACAAAACCTTCCCCTCTCCGACTAGATGATACTTGCCATCCCGGTAAAACTCGGTCGCGGCGGCGTCCAGCGCCAGCATGATGTCCTCGCCCGGCCGATAGCCAGCAGCTTCTATCGCCGCCAAGACAAAGCCGATGGCAACCTCTGTCGAGGCAAGGTTTGGCGCAAAACCGCCTTCATCGCCGACATTGGTATTGTGGCCGGCGTCCTTAAGTTTCTTCTTGAGCGCATGGAAAACCTCTGCGCCCATGCGGATGGCATCAGCGACATTTTCGGCCGCCACCGGCATAATCATAAATTCCTGGATGTCGATCGGATTGTCGGCATGAGCACCACCGTTGATGATATTCATCATCGGCACAGGTAGCAGATTGGCGTAGACGCCGCCGACATAACGATAAAGCGGCAGCCCAACGTCATCGGCAGCGGCCTTTGCCACCGCCAAACTAACGCCGAGTATAGCGTTGGCGCCAAGCCGGCTTTTATTAGGGGTACCATCCAACTCAATCATCATCGCATCAACCGCGATCTGCTCGCTGGCATCCAGCCCGACGAGAGCATCAAAAATCTCGCCATTGACCGCTTCGACTGCCTTACGCACACCACGACCATTATAGCGAGTCTGGTCATCATCTCGCAACTCGTTGGCCTCGTGGGCACCGGTAGACGCCCCAGAAGGCACCGAAGCGCGGCCCTGCGCCCCGGAATCAACAGTTACATCGACTTCAACGGTCGGATTGCCGCGGCTGTCTAGGATTTCGCGGGCGCGAATATCGGTAATCGTACTCATCTATCTGAAACTCACTGCATTTTGATGGCGATTGGCCACGTTATTATTGAGGATTTGGCAGCTGCGGGCTCATGGGAAGTCGGCGGCCCCCAGCCCTAACGGCCGGCATCAGCCGTCTGCCGGGCGAAACGGATCGAAGGTACCGCAACCCCAGCCTCGAATCGATGCATGGTCCTTGGATAAAGTCCGTGAATTAACCGGACATAGGCCTGGGTCTCGGCATAGGGCGGCACCCCTCCATAACGGTCGACCGCGCGCTCACCGGCGTTGTAACCAGCCAGCGCCAATGTGACGTTGCCTTCAAAATAAGAGAGCAACCAACGTAGGTACTTAACACCACCCAGGATATTTTGCTGCGGCTCGAAAACGTTGTGGACACCGAACCGCTCAGCAGTGGCCGGGATCAGCTGCATCAAACCGGCCGCCTCCTTAGGCGACATGGCATTGGTATGAAACGCCGACTCGATCTGAATCACCGCCAGCACCAAATTGGGGTCGATGCCATGGGCCGGCGCGATCTCGCGCACCAAGCGAACTATCTCAGCAGGAGGTGCCGACGGCCGCCGCAGCGGCGACAAGCTTGTACGGCACCAAGGGCGCATCCGCCCGACATCGCGCGGCACCATCGATGATATCTGGAGCGCGGCAGGGAAACCTCGCGAGGCCGCAGCCCGCATCCATGCCACCCCCATCCGCTTATCCCGAGGCAACCCCATGCCGAACAGATAGCGGCGGCCGAGTCGGTAGGCGGCACCGGCATCACCATTCTCGGCCAGCGCACAGTCATGGGCAACCATAGTCGGCACACCGGCCAGACTACGCACCACTACTCTAGAGCGGGCGCCGCCTTCATTGCCGGTTTGAGCAGCCAAGCCGCCAAGAGGCAGCGAGTCGAACTCATCTGGCTCCGCCAGCGCACGCGGAGCAATAATGCGCGGCGGGCCGACCGCATCCTGGCCCACACTCCTGACCACCGCTCGGGTAAATCGAATGTCTGCACCGCCGAATCGCAAGCCATCATGCGGCAGCACAGAAGCTGGAGTCAGGGTTGGCGACGTGGACGATGAAGGCTTGCGTCCCGGCTTAACCTCGTTAGCTTGATCCTGGCGGCCAGCGGCAGGCGCTCCTTCCGCAACGACGGGAACCGCCCCCAGCGTCAGCAGGGCCAGCGCGGCGCAGGTCACCACAAATTTTTGACTAATATATCCCATAATGAGCAAGGTGACAGAAAGAGCGGCCATAAGGCAAGTCCCATGACTCGCATTAGCAATGGAATCTGGCAAAAAAGTCCGGGGCGGATATAAAAATTTTGAGTCTGCCAGCAACTTGGCATTAGGTTGAGAGGGTGCAGGGGCGCATCCTACTGCACTGACTATTTCCGCAAACCAAGCCCATGGACGAAGGCCAAGTCCGATTCGGCTTGGCAGCGAAGACGGCCCCGACTATCGTACATTATGGGAATGTCGAGGAACCAGAACGCATGGACGGGCTCGCAGCCAATTTGTTCAGCCGCTACAATAAAATCATGCGTGGCACCTTTTTAGGAGTGCTGCTGATCGCCGGCTGCCTTTTTTTTGTGCAACTCGACCAATCTGACCGAGCAGAGCGTGCGCTGTTGGAAAACAGGCTGCGCGAGCATGCGTTGGCCCTCAACTTCATACTAAAGGCCAGCGCCGATAATGTTAGCGGGCTGCAAATGCAGGCCGACCGTTGGTATACACTGCACCCACCCGGCCAGCCCGAACCAACATCGACGCTCTACCGTTATTTAACTGGGCATGGCAAAAACGGTTTTCTTACGCTCGATCAAGTCCCGCCACCGTTTGTCACTGCCGTCATCGGTAATCTGACCGGTCCGGCGCGTCCGCTCGACGAAAGCTTTCACAGCGAAGTCGAAATGGCTCTCAGCCTCAACTCGCGCTTCCATACAGTCGGCAAACTGCTACCCAGCGCCGCCTGGGCCTACTACACCTCTGGCCGAGCCTTTATAAATATCTACCCGTGGGTTCCATCCAGCGAGTTCCGCTATTCTAAAGCCCTGCTTGAAAAGGAATACTTTTCCGGCGGGACACCAGAAAAAAACCCTCAGCGCAAGCGTTTCTGGACCAAGGCCTATGTCGACGAAGCCGGCAAGGGGCTGATGGTGACGGTTGCGGCGCCGGTCTATGAAGGCCCCGCTTTTCGCGGCACCGTAGCCATTGACCTCACACTTGACGAGCTTAACAGCTTCGTCCGGACCTGGAAGGGTACGCCGGGAAAGGGCACGCCGGGAGAACTGTTCGTAGTCAACGAGCACAACCAGGTTCTCGCGCATCCCCGACTGGTGACCTCGCGCTCGGCAAAAGTACCTGACCTAATCGATGTCCTGCCTGCGGACTTGCGCGCAGATGCCGACGCAGTTATGGCGGCGGCCAACGAGAATCTTATCGACCGCGCTGGCTCACTGCTGGAGTCGCTGCCGCTGGAGCAAGCGCCATTCCGCCTGGTACTGGTGGTACCGCACCAAGCCATGATGCTGGATATTCTCAAAGATGCCGGCCTGACCGTGTTTGCACTGCTTGCAGGGCTGGCACTAACCCTGATTATTTCGTCGCGAATCACCCTGAACGACTTCATCGAGCCGTCTCAGAAACTGGTGGATTTCATCGGCCGCAAGCTGCGCGGCGACAAGGACGGGGATGCCTATGGCGATGAAGGCATACCCGCCGTACCGGCCGCATGGGTTCCCTGGTTTCACACCATCCGAAATGTATTTCAAGATCACACCAAGCTAATAGCAATACAGGGCGAATTAGATATCGCCCGCACCATGCAACAGTCGATCCTGCCCACCCGTTTTCCCGACACCGACGAGGTTAAACTATTTGCCCGCATGTTACCGGCCAAAGATGTTGGCGGCGACTTCTACGACTTTTTTTGGCTGGCTCCGGGCTTGCTCGGGGTGGTCATCGCCGATGTTTCAGGCAAGGGCGTGGCGGCCGCGTTGTTCATGGCGGTAGCCCGGACCCTTATTCGCGCCACCGCCATGTCATCAGACGGGCCGGGGGCCTGTTTCAGGCTGGTCAACAATCTGCTGGCCGAAGACAATGACACCTCGATGTTCGTCACGGTGTTTTACGGCGTGCTCGACACCGCAACCGGCGAACTGATCTATGCCAGCGCCGGCCACTGCCCACCCTGCATAGTCAGTCCAGAAGGCTTGGTTGCGACGCTGCCCGGCACCGGCGGCATGGCGTTAGGGGTAATCGAAGACACAGCATTCGCCGAAAAAACAGTAATCCTGCAACCTGGCGCGACGTTGCTTTTGTTCACAGACGGAGTCTCCGAGGCGGTCGACCCCGCCGACAACGAGTTCACTGAGGCGCGTCTGCGCACTGTTTTAGCTGGCGGACACCTTCTCGACATGACGGCGTTCGTCAACACCGTTGTCGATGCCGTCGATGCCTTCGCGGCGGGAGCGCCCCAAGCCGACGACCTGACCTGCCTCGCCCTGCGCATTGTTGCGCAACTGGATAAACGGCCGCGATAATGCCACTTTATCAAGAAATCCGCCTGCGAAACCACTTGACGGAAATAAAACGCCTCGCCGAAACAATCGAGGCGTTCGGAGAAACTCACGGGTTGCCCGCGCCCACCATATTCAAGCTCACCCTAGTCCTCGACGAATTAGTGAACAACGTCATTGACTACGCCTTTGCTGATGATGGCGAACATGAGATTCTGATTCTGCTTGGAATCGTAGGTGACATGGTGATGGCAGAGGTGGTGGATGACGGAATGCCTTATGATCCAACCCAAAAGCCAGACCCCGACACAACCCTTTCAATCGAGGAGCGGCCCGTAGGTGGCCTAGGCATATTCTTCGCCAAACGCATGATGGACCGAGTCGAGTATCAAAGGAACGATGGACACAACCGGCTCATGCTGGCAAAACGCATCGGGCTTGGCGATAATACCGAAACGGCAATAACTGAACGGGAATGACCGCATGGAAACCATTGAATCTCGCGACGACGCGGTGGTGATAATCGAGCCACGTGGCCGGGTCGACAGCAATACCGCCAAGGCCTTCGAAGAAAAGCTGCTGGGTGCCATCAGCCCGACCGATCCGCGAATGATAATCGACTGCTTCCAGCTCGACTACGTCAGTAGTGCCGGGCTGCGCGTCCTGCTAATGGCTGCCAAGCGCATCAAGGCGAACAAGGGCAAACTGGCTCTCGCCGGTTTAAAGCCTCACGTTCAGGAAGTTTTCGACGTAAGCGGTTTTTCTAGTATTTTTGCGATCCATCCCAGCCGCGCGGCGGCACTGGCCACAGTACGATAACCGGTGATGGATATGGCGAGGGGCAAAACCCCGTAAGCATGTCACGAAAGGGTGGTTTATGAACTTGCAAAGAATTTCGGCCGGGTGGATGCCGCCCTGGGATATCAACGTCATGATCAAAACCCCATTGCGGGGGGAACCGGTCAGGTACGAGGTTGATAGGGATTCCGGCGCCTTGTTCGTCGGCCGCTTCCTCCATGCGACGATGGCCTGTCCCGGTAATTACGGTTTCATTCCCCAGACCAGGGGGGCAGATAGCGGCCCGCTCAATGTGCTCGTGGTGGGACCAACCCCGATAATTCCAGGTGCAATCCTGCGCTCACAGCCAATCGGCGTGCTGGTCGTAGTGGACAAGACCGGTACGGAAGAGACCATCATAGCCGTACCGGTTCAAAACCTCAACCCTTACCACAAAAACGTCACCAGCTACCATGATTTGCCCGAAATACTACTTAAGCAGATCACCCACTTCTTCGAGCACTACAGGGACTTGGATACTGGAACGCGGACTAAAACCATCCGCTGGGGCGAGGCCGACGAAGCGGCCCAGCAAATCACCGACGCTATCGCCGCCGAACGCGAGGCCCTGCTAATGCTTGGCCAGGATATCTAGAGGCTGAACTTCTAGAGGCTAACCAATCCCTCCCCCGACAACAACCGGGGGA
>JBAXKX010000130.1:0-8113 GCA_037135115.1 Rhodospirillaceae bacterium | reverse complement strand
CCGGGATCGAATCAGTCGGTGAGTTGGCGGGGTTTTCGGGACTTTCCGGTGACCAACGGCACCAGAAAAACAGACCTGCGGGCACCGGGAGAAACCATTTATGGCGAGGTCTTGGCCGCCCTTTTCGTGGTTACGACGCAGATTTGTGTCAAGCGAGTCTCATCACGAAGCAGATTCGGGGCACTTTAGGATTCTCTTTTTCGCAACGCGCAGATGATGCTTTACCTCGGTGAGCTTGAGCGTGTATCCGATTTTTGGTTTGCGCCGCTGCTCGTCCTCGACCTGCTCGGCAGAGAGGTCATCTATGTTGGGCGCGACTCCATACTCGTCTATGAACAGGACGTAGCAGATGCCGCCCTTTTTGCGGGTGCTGCGATATTTGATCCCGTCAACTCGTCCACCATTTAGTTTGGCATCTCGAAGGTATTCGGTGATGACCTGCGTCGGGACGTAGTCGATGTGAATGCGCTCATCGCGTTCGATCGGGCTTGAGAAGTCTCGCAGGAATTGGCTCATGAAGAGCACCCAATCGTAATCAGAACCCTCCGCCGTATCAAAAATACTGGGCACCCGAACATTAGTGAGATCGAGCACGTTCAGGGATCGCAGGGTCGCGAACGAACCAATGGCGTAGAACTCTGGCGGTTCTGACATCTCGGCCAAAGCCGTCTTCATGTCATCGCTGCCATAAAACATCGGAATGCCGGCCGGGCTCATGCGGTTCTGACTGGCACACCGGTTTGGAGGAGGCCCAAGCTCCCGGGCCTTGGTGAACCGCTCGGCTTTATCTGCTCGCGGACGACATCGTAGGATATTGGTGCCTTTTTGGATTTTGACAATCAACCCATTGTTCGCGCAGCGTTGCCCGAATTCCTCAAGCATTGAGCCAGGGTCAAGGTCCTCCCGATCCCGCTCCGCCTTCTCCTGACGGGTGAAGAAGAAGCGCCGCTGATATTTGACCGTGTTGACGAACCGTTCCCACCCCCACTGGAGCACCTCGGCGTCCGTCGCCGACCACGGTTCGTTGCTGCTCCAGTCCTGGAACGGGAATGCACCGAGAATATCTTGGTATAGCTCGCCCGAATCATCGTTGGGCAGCTCGACGTATTGCTGTAGGAGGTCATCCGTGTCCTGGGTCTTGTTGAAATAGCAATCGTCCTCGTTGTCCCAGCTACAGCCAGACGCCCATGCCTCGCCATAGCGGGATGAGATTGCTTCAAACATGCGCTCAATCACCCCGTCGATAGGAGCCGCGATGTTCTTGCTCCGGCTCCGCTTGCCGCAGTAGCTACAACGCTGACTCTCTACGGTGCCATCAATATACGCCTTCAGGTGATCGTCGTCGAAGCAGTTAGAACAGACGAACTTGTTTGGGTAACTGGCCTGAATGTCGCTCATGTCGCATTCGATTGTCATACTTGGTGATGCGTGGGGTTCTGCAAACCGCGCCGAGCTGTCCGACTTGCGCCAGAGCGCGGCTCGAAAATGGGATGTGTAGCGTGCGGCCTGTCAACATCTCATCCGCAGACGGGCTGCTGACGACCCACTCTATCGGTCAAGGCTCGGCTCGCTTTGTCGGCTTTCGAGGAAACGGCGGTTGTACGGTGGCGGCTCGGAATTGAACAATTCCCGCCACTTGGCCTTGAGTGCGTCGGGCGGAGCGCCTCTTTGGTTGGCGTGCGCATCTGATATAAAGCGTGACGTGACGGGCGGGGGGGGGCGGTATAAGCCCCCCCGATCCCGTCTCGGCCAAAGCCCCTCACTGTTCAGCCTAAGCGGCCTTGTCCGCCCCCCTCACGCGGAGGACGGGAGGGCGGATGATTGTTATCGGTTTCACACCGAGTAAGCCGTGGTGCTGCCGCCGCTGGCGCTTTTCCCACCGCCATAATAACTGTGGGTGGCCTTTTCAAATTGCGCCAACAGGGTCTTTAACGTGCTGGCAGAATCCGTGGCGTCCGTCGTGTCATCTGTGGTGTAAGGGTCGTCGGCAGTGGTTTCGGTCAGCCACCAATCCTTGTCCTTGGTCGAGGACGAACTTTTACTGGAAGATAAGGCGCCCGGAGCAGCTCCACCTGGAGGCGGTCCACCTGGGGGCGGTCCACCTGGGGGCGGTCCACCTGGGGGCGGTCCACTTCGGGGACCTCGCGTCCCTTCGGTGTCCACTGACTCGCTGTCCGTATCGCTGTCCGTAGTGTTCTGCGCGTTAAGAAGCGTGGACTTCATGGAGTCGTCCAGCTTCTGAAACGCCGACTTCATGTCCGACGCGCTGAGGCTTCCAGTGCTTTTGCTGTCAAGTTTATCGAACAGCTTGCCCGCCCGTTCCTCGCTGACATTTTTCGGCTTGGTGGACACAAATTCGGCACGATCAACGGTCCCGTCGCCGTTCACGTCCATCTTTTTGAAACTGGGCCTCTGGTAGCGCTGAAGCTGGGTCGCGGCGGACGACCCGTAACTGCTGTCCACATATGTCATGGTGGAACTCCGTTCCGATAAAGGCTGGGGCGATACATTTCGCCTGCCCATAAACAGTTACACGAAGGATCGGGCGCTCTCCTGCGGGCTATTTTTGAAAAACTTGGCGTAACCTCTGAATGGCGATGAAGAGATAGACACAACCTCCGCATAAATTAAACAGAAACGCCAATCCTTATAAAACAAAATACTGGTAACATATTGATATTTATCTATTTTACCCTAGAAGCTCGAGCAGATAATAGGCAAATTATTCCGGTGCATCGGCAATAACTTCCAACCATTGGGCATTATATTCACACATTAACCGGCAAATATTTCCCCTGCGACAAACTGCCACGTCCAAAATAATCGCCAAGTTGTCAGCGAATGGCGCAGGGTTTTGGACGGTGGTGCGTATAAACAACAGGGCACGAGTTTGGACCAGGGGACGCCGCTTGTACGAACGACCGGCCAGGGAGGAAACAGCCGGGGCGATTCCGGATCCCGACGATGACCGGGCGCTGCTAATGGCGATCAGCCAAGGCGACCATCGGGCGTTCCATGCCCTGATGGACCGTCATATGGCCTTTGTTTTACGGCTAGCGCAACGGGTCGCGGGCAACCGGGACGACGCCGACGAGATCGCACAAGACGCATTCCTAAAGGTTTGGACCCTGGGGCCACGGTGGCGTCATGATGGCGAAGCACTGTTCAAGACTTGGCTTTATCGCGTGGTGGTCAATTTGTGCCTGGATCGAAAGCGGCGGAAGCCCACTCTGCCCCTCGAGGACGCGGGCGACCCGACCGACCCGGCGCCGGATAGTCTCGAACAGGTGTCGACGGCCGAAACCGCGCGGCTCGTGGCCCAAGCCATCGAGGAATTGCCACCAAGGCAACGGGACGCGATTACTTTGTGCTATTATACCGGGGTCAACGGTGCAAAAGCGGCCTCTCTGCTCGACGTCTCACTGCCAGCACTGGAATCGCTGCTGGTCCGTGGGCGCCGTGCGTTGCGCCTTCGTCTGACCGGCCTTGGTGCGCTGGACACAATCGGAGATTCATCATGACGCCGGAGAACCTGGCTTCCCTGATCGGCCGTCGCGGCCCCGCCCTCGACCGCGCCCAAACGCTTGAAACGATCTTGCGCTTTGAAGACGACCCATCGGTGACCCCCGACCGGGTCAATCAAATTATCGCGCGAACCCTGACCGCAGCGCACCGCACGCCCCAACTGGCCCCCCCAGCGTTGATCAACCCTCCAGCGTCGATCAACCCGCGCGCATGGCTCGCCCGCCTCGTCACCGTGATTGCCGCAGACGGGTTGTGGCGGTTTTGCTTGCCGGCGGCGGTGGCGCTGGTGTTGGGCGTGGTGGTGGGCCACGCCACGCTCGACCCGACTACGGCGGGCAAATCCCCCGCCGACTTCGAATCCTTGCTCAGCCAGTTTCAGCCTCGGGAGCCCTTTGGATTATGATTCCGAGCAGCAAGCCACTGATGCGCTGGGCGTTCCCGCTCTCCCTGGCCGTAAACGTATTTTTGCTCGCAGTGATTGGCGTGCACGAGTTTCACCGCCCCCATGGGCCGCCCAACCCAGAGCACTTCATCAATTACCTCGCCAGCGTCCTGCCCAAGGCCGACGCGGTGATCCTGCGCCAGGTATTCGCCACCGAACCCCTGTTGCATTGGGAGCCCCACGGCCCCGGAGGCGACGACATGGAGCCGGTGCGCCAAGCGCTTCGCGCCTACCCCTTTGATCCAACCGCGCTGCGCGTGGCATTTGAAACAGGCCACGCCCAACGCGACACCCGAGACCAAGCGGTGGGTCGCGTCCTGGTCACGGTGGCCACCGCCATCTCCGCCGAAGGCCGCCGCCGACTCGCCGATCTCAGAGGCCCGCCGGGGCCGCCGCCGCCATGAGAGGGGGCGCTACACAGTGATATTATGACCAAGCGCGGTGACGGCCTGTTCAAGCACGTCAGGCCCCACCAAAGGAACCAAATAAACACCGAGAAGAATGCTCTTGCTGCCCGACGTCATGATCTGCAATCCCTTCCAGTGATGCCGGCACAGGCATCCGTCAGGCGTAAGAATCGACATTATTTTTCATGGTGACGGTGACGAACGCCACCGGCGTGCCGGCGTTGTGGAATGAGCAGTAGCGATGTTAGAGAGTGGTGTCATAATATATTTCCCTATTTTCGCGCATCGCCCTGTGTCGAGCCTATTCCTTCCAGGCCGGTCACTGACGAATATCAGACAGGTTTCAGTGGCATTTTCAATGTGCCCCTCGATTTAGGGTTGAAGCATAGCGACAAATGGCGCATACTCTCACTGAACTTAATCTGGCTTGATCGATAAGCCGCGTTGGACAGGGTCGTCAACGATATTTCCTCGTGGGGAATGCCTCATGTCAAGCCCGGCACCGTCACAGTATGCGGCCCTCACCGGCTCAAGGTTTGTTTTGCGTTTGGTTGTGATTGCTATTTTGTTCGATCTGGCCATTGGCATCTTTGCGGGTTGGTGGCTCTACCAGGGCCGGCTGTCTCGTGAGAAGGAAACGGAAACTGCGACCAAGAACCTTTGTGAGGTTTTGGAGGAAAGCATTTCAGGGTTTATCTCAAAAGTAGATGCCATTATTTTTGCAGCATCCGACTACATTACAGAAGAGAAATCAAATGGAGGAATTGATAAAGCAGCATTGAACGCATACCTTGAGCGATACGCCTCTCTTATCCCAACAGAAGTTGGCTTTCGTGTTTCAAATGCCCAGGGAATAACTGAATATGGAATGCAGCAACAATCACCTCCTCCTCAAGCAGATGTTTCTGATCGAGAGCACTTTATGCGTGTTCGCGATGACCTCCAGGCAGGTCTAACCGTTTCGGCACCCGTTTTTGGACGCGACAGTGGGAAATGGTTGCTCATTCTATCCAGGCGCATCAATAACAAGGACGGCTCGTTTGGTGGGGAGGTTCGGGCATCGGTCGGAGTTGATTATTTCTTTCAAAAATTTTCCACACTTGATGTTGGATCGCATGGCGTAATCAGTCTTCGAAACAGTGAGCTGGCGCTTATCACCAGATTTCCAAAATACCAGGGCGTCACGATCAATGTTGGTGACAAATCTGTTTCACAAACGAAACGTGACCTGATCAAGACAGGGCGTCGCGTCGCAACCTATTATAGCCCGGCGGGACCAGATGGCATTGCTCGGACAGTCACATATCGACGAATATCGAACTATCCACTTTACATTATTGTTGGTCAGGCTATCGAAGACTACATGTCAGATTGGCATGCTGATGTCGTCAAGGTTTCCGGGCTAGTCGCGGTTCTATGGCTTGTGACGTTCGCGGCAGTCTGGCTTGAATACTGCGGTTGGCGAAACCGTGTCTCAGCCGCTGAAGCCCTGGAACATAATACCGCCGAATACACTGCGGCGATTACCAGGGCCAAGGACGAGGTCGATGCCATAAGGCAGAATCTCAACGCCATCCTGTCGGCGGCTGGTGAAGCCATAATCGGTTTCGATCGGGACGGCCGCGTTACTTTTCTCAATCCGGCAACGACTCGAATGGCCGGGTGGGAAGCTGATGACCTCATCGGAAAAGATCAGCACAGCACTCTTCATTCCGTAAAAGCCGATGGCACTCCCTATCCGGACGAGGACTGCCCGATCCTCGGTGTCATGCTGGATCGGATTCCGAGGCATATCACCAACGAAGTCTTTTGTCGCCGGGATGGCTCCGTGTTTCCCGTCGAGTATACGGCGACACCGATTGATAATGATGGTATCGTGACGGGAGCAGTCACTGTATTCCGAGACATCACAGAGAGGATTGAGCAAGAATGTGCATTAAAACTTGCCTGGAAAGCTGCTGAAGCTGCCAATCTCGCCAAATCACGCTTTCTTGCGAATATGAGTCATGAGTTCCGGACCCCGCTGCATACGATTATGGGGTTTTCAGAAGTGCTGATGGACATGCACCACGCGATGATTTCAGATCAGCGTTTGATAGAATATGCCGGAGATATTCATTCGAGCGCATCTCATTTATTAAGTGTTGTTAATGATGTTCTCGATATTGCAAAAATTGAGGCCGGACGCATTGAGATCGAGCGAACTAAAATATCAATCTGCAGAATTATTCAAGGTGTTATCCGTCTTTTTTCCGAGGCCGCCCACAAAGTCAATGTAACTCTGGATGCTGCCAAAATATCTGACGATGTCGAATTGTGGGCTGACGAACGAGCCGTAAAGCAGATTCTATTTAACCTGATATCCAATGCAATTAAATTTTCACGCAAAGGAGGAACGGTAACCATTGAAACAATGGCTGCCCATGATGGTTTTGATGTTTCTGTGTCAGATACCGGAATTGGAATTCCGGCAGATCAGATTGATAGAATATTTTTGCCGTTTGAACAGATTGACAATAGGTACTCAAGGTCAGAAAATGGAACTGGACTCGGCTTATCGGTTGTTCGTGGGCTTGTCGATCTTCATGGCGGACGGTTGTCGATCCATAGCGTCGTGGGCTCTGGTACCGTAATTTCTATTCATTTTCCCAATGTTCGTTATTGATGCCAGAGTTGTTCGCACCGCCTGGGGACGGTGCTCGCCGGGGCGGCGAAACCTTGCCTGGATGGGAACCGGAACGCGGTCGGGCCTCACGACGCGATCGACCCCGGGGCACTTGCCCTGCAGCTCAATATCTGTGCCGTAGCGGTCGATGGCTTCGCATGCGCACTCTGCGACGCCTTGGGCAGCCCCTTCCAAGGCGAGGCCTGGGTCAGGGAGGCCGAGGTCTGCTCCGATTTCGCCTGCGGCGATGCCCCGGGTCTTGTTGCAAGCCTGCGCGGCACCGTTCTGCCGTGGACCGGTTGCAGCACGATCAAGACCGTCAACCCCCGCAAGGAAAGCAGGCAACTCGCCAGCTACCACATCCTCAGCTGGACGGAGGACCGGAAAACCGCCCAGATCCGCCGGAAGCTCTACCCCAAGCAGGTCGGCCTGTGTCGCGCCGAGGTGGTGTTCGAGTCCCGCAGGTCGGTCAAGCGCGCCCTTGACGACATCGGCGTCCACGCCGGCCGGGCGCCGCTTTCAGGCACTGAGGCGGCGGAGCTGGTCGCGCCGCTGGTCCGTGCGGCTGCGCCCTATATCGGCGCCCTGCTTCAGCACGCCTTAGTGGCGCCAAGCCCTGACGCCTCCGGCCTCGACTGCATCGCCGCGCTCGCACCGCTCCTGCGCGTGATCAATCCGGAGGGTGGGCGGCGGGGTCGGCCGGCGCGTGATGAGACCCGGTTGCTCGGGTACTCGGTGATTACGAGCCTGCTCGCCACCCAGGTCTATCGCGTCCAGGGCTGGGACCGCGACCACCCGTTGCGGGCGGCTCTGGTCAGTCCACACCGGTCCCCTCGGCCATGGACAATGGCGCCGTCCACTCCTCGATCCCGTTGTAAATAACCATGGTCACTATGGTGCTGGTTCGAAAAAGCCGGTCGGTGCGGTAGGCCCGAAGTCGAGGTGACACGAAGCTGCCGGGGATCAGTTCTGGAGGTTCATTGACGAGCAACCGAACCACCTCGGCTGGAAGCCGCTCACGAAGCAGAGCACCCGCGTTGCCCGGCTTGTCGAGCATCCGCTGAAAGAACTGGT
>JBAXKX010000129.1:0-8265 GCA_037135115.1 Rhodospirillaceae bacterium | reverse complement strand
AATACTGGGGGTAATCGGGTGGCAGTCTTTGTTCCATGTCAGGCGTCCCTCAATGGTCAATCTGATAAGTTTAGACGTAAGGCGGATTCCGTCTTCATCGATTCTTTTCTCATAGACCATCATTGAGACCTCCCAGGCGTCGGTCGGCACTGGAGTTCCGGATATGCATCAGGACAATATCGATCTCCGTAAGGAAATTCCATAGGTCGCCTCTGCGAGACTCCAGTTTATTTTCGTCATCAAACCAATTCGTTTTGAAATACTGTGTTTCAAGAGCATGCAGCGTTCGGACATGCGCCTGGGCGGCCAAGGGAGCCATCGCCTCGACGCGATAGATTAGAGCGAGGCAACATCGTACCCGGGAATCCATTTCGTGATGGTTTTCCGGAAATTTCTCTATATTTTCGGAGAACCAGTTCGAGAAGGCCGCAATCTCGTTGGAGATTTCGTCAGCCCGCGCATTGAATAGTATGTCCCTGCCGATCGCCCGAACCTTTATGGCAGCATATCCCGCCGCGCCGAACGACGCCATCGACGCCACGCTTCCCACCACGTTCAACCAGTCGGCCCAGTTTTGCGGGGAGGTCCAGTCTTGCGGGGAGGTCATGACGCCGGTTCCGCGAAATCGTCCGTCAGACCAGCACCATTCCGTCCTCAGGTGTTGCTTGTTCGGGTTTATCGCCGGGTCCGAGCAGCATTTCATTATGGGCTTTGCCGCCGGGGATCATGGGGAAGCAATTTTCGGTCGGATCAACCGCCACGTCGACGATTACCGGCCGATTGACTGCGATCATCTCCTGAATGACACCATCCAGCTCCGAAACCTTGCTCGCACGCAGGCCGACTGCACCGAATGCTTCGGCTAGCTTGACAAAATCGGGCATAGAGGTCAGCTGGCTCTGGGAATAGCGGGAGCCATGCAGCAGTTCCTGCCACTGTCGCACCATGCCCATGCTTTGGTTGTTGAGTATGAAAATCTTGATCGGAGCGCCGTACTGGACCGCAGTGGATATTTCCTGAATGTTCATCATTATCGACGACTCGCCGGATATGTCAATCACCAGCGACTCGGGATGGGCAATCTGGACCCCGATGGCCGAGGGCAGACCGTAGCCCATGGTGCCTAGTCCGCCCGAGGTCATCCAGCGATTAGGCTCGTTAAACGGCAGAAACTGGGCCGCCCACATCTGGTGCTGGCCGACTTCGGTAGTGATATAATAATCCTTGCCGCGAATGGCCTCGCGCAGTCGCTCCAAAGCGTATTGCGGCTTGATAATCTTGTCTGTCTTGATATAGCGTAGGCAGTCACGCTTTCGCCAAGTATTGATCTGTCCCCACCAGTCGCGGAGTGCCGCTGCATCGGGGCGTTGCTGTCGCGACTTCCATAGGCGGATCATTTCCTTGAGGACATGCGCGGCATCGCCGATTACCGGTATGTCAACGCGAACGCTTTTATTGATCGAGCTGGGGTCGATATCGACGTGAATCTTTTTGGATCCCGGAGAAAAGGCAGAAATCTTGCCCGTTACCCGGTCATCAAAACGGGCGCCGATTGCGATCATGACATCGCAGCCATGCATGGCCAAATTGGCTTCATAGGTGCCGTGCATACCCAGCATGCCGAGAAACTGCGGATCGCTGGCCGGGAAGCTGCCAAGTCCCATTAGAGTGTTGGTGCAAGGGTAGCCGGTCATGCGAACAAGTTCGGTCAGCAATTTGGATGCGACTACCCCGGAATTGATCACGCCGCCGCCAACATAGAAGATCGGCCGTTTAGCTGAGATCATCAGTTCGACCGCCGCCTCGACCTGGGCAATAAGGGGTTCAATTCGGGGCTTATAACTCTTATGCACGACTTCGTGGGGAGCCAGATAGGGTCCTTCAGCAACTTGGATATCTTTGGGGCAGTCGATTAAAACCGGCCCCGGCCGTCCCGTGCGGGCGACATAGAACGCCTCGTGCAAGGTCCGGGCGAGTTGATTGATATCCTTAACCAGATAATTGTGTTTAGTGCTTGAGCGGGTGATTCCAGTTGTATCAGCCTCTTGGAAGGCATCATTGCCGATCAGGTGAGTCGGCACCTGTCCCGACAGACAGACCAGTGGCACGCTGTCAAGCAGTGCGTCGGTCAGGCCGGTTACGGCATTGGTGGCTCCCGGTCCGGACGTCACCAGCACGCAGCCGACCTTGCCAGTTGAGCGCGCATAGCCTTCGGCGGCATGGACAGCCGCTTGCTCGTGACGCACCAAAATGTGGCGAAGGTCATTTTGCTTGAACAGGGCGTCGTAGATCGGCAGAACTGCGCCACCTGGATAGCCGAATACGGTATCGACCCCCTGATCCTTCAGGGCTCTCAGGATGATTTCGGCTCCGCTCATCAACTCTTGGGGCATTGCTACCAACCTTCGTCGCGAACCTACATAGTTCTCGACCGCTGTCGAGAATCAAACTTTTTCAGTTCTCGACTGTTGTCGAGAATCGATTTACCGGAAGCGCAGCGAACACCCGACCATCCGGCGGCCCACGCTGTCCGAAGTCTGGCAAGCTAAACGCCCCTCCGGGCAAGGTCAAACCATTTCAGCGAATTCCCGTACCGAAAATCCGCGCCATTGCTTAAGGGCAACGAACCTCACCGTCCTGAACCTAAGGGGCGCGGGTGGGGCAGTGGCCACATGTTGCGGCCAAGCCCGGCCGCAAACTCGGGCGCTAGGCACCGATCAAACCTTGATGGAGAATGAAGCCACAGCAGCTGCTTGACCGGAGCTGGCGCCCTGGCCGGAGCTGGCGCCCTGGCCGGAGCTGGCGCCCTGACCGGCTGCTGTGACACCGGTTGATGTGACTCCGGATGCTGCGACTCCGGATGCTGCGACTCCGGATGCTGCGACTCCGGTTGATGCTACACCGGGCGTCGCTCGACCAACCTGACCCGGCGGCTGCAACACCCGCGTCCGGTATTTCTGAACGATTTGCTCGCTTGGGTATTGGCTGAGCACTTTTCCCGAGGTCGGATCACGAAACACCTCAATTGAGACGTTTGCCACCGGGTCAAAATTGTAAATCGGAGTTGTGTAAATCGGCAGCTTCGGGGCAGGGCTAACATTCGAAGGCGTTGGCGTGCCACCGGTCGGCCCATTAACCTGGCTAAGCTGGAGAGGTGTCAGCTTGGGCAGTGGTCCCAGTGGTGCCAGTGCTGATGTTGAATTGATCTCCATGGCGTGGCACCCCTGCGGCGTGGCAACCTTTTCGCCTCTGCACCGACGATATTCGTCACGATTAAGCTTAATAAAAGAAAAATTAAAGCCTTTTTGCCGTAAACAAGACCAGCGAGAGCTCCGCTCACATGGCAAAACGCCACAAAATCCCCAGCTCGATATAGTCCCCCGCCCCCTCAATGTCAATACTAAAAGATGCCCTGGAAGGCCGCAGGATAGGGAGCCACGCATATGACACAAGTACTGGATTCGGTCGAGTCCGAGTTGGTAAAAGCACTCAAGGTTGCGGTGCCATATGTTTTGGCTTGCGCACATCGAAGCGAGCGCATGGGCTTAGTCGAGGAGGCCGCTTTGGCCTGGACGGTTTATCGCCGCGCCCTGTGGTCCTTGCGCGCCTCCGAGGCGGGCGGCGGGGCCGCTGCTTCGGCTCTAGCTCACTCGGGGGGAGTAAACTCGGGGGGAGTAAACTCGGGGGGAGTAAACTATGAAGACTGAAGCTGGTGTTGTTTATACAATCAGCGCCACCAGTACCGCGTTTAAACGCTGGCGCCCGGCCGGGGTGGCGCGGAGCGCCGTGTTGCCCAGTTCCAAAAAACCGCCGTCGATAAGCCGAGTCAGGGTGGTTTCATTCAGCATTTGGGTCAGATCGCGGCCGAATTCGGTTCGTATCCGGGGCAGCGACACTCCTTCGGCCAAACGCAGACCGAGCATCAACAGTTCCTCCAATCGGGCCTTTTCGTTGATGGCCTCAGGGGGTTGCTCGCCGTGGCCGAACTGCTCGACTCGGGTCAGCCAATCATTCGGATCGCGGCAGGTCTGGGTGGCCCAGCGGCTGCCGTTTTCGTGCCGCAGCCGGCCGTGAGCGCCCGGGCCGATTCCGATCGAGTCGCCACCCCGCCATGTCATCAGATTGTGTCGGCATTCCTGGCCGGGTCGGGCGTGGTTGGAAATTTCATAGGCGGGCAAACCGGCGGTTGCCAGGACTTCGTTGGTCGCTTCGAATAGATCGGCGGCCATGTCCTCGTCGGGTAGCGTCAGCTCTCCGCGCTCCAGCCGGGGGTACAGCCCGCTGCCGAACTCGATTGTCAATTGATAGGCGGAAAGGTGGCCGCAGCCCAGCATTATAGCCCGCGCCAGCTCTCGCCGCCATGCTGTTACCTCCTGGCCCGGGCGGGCATAGATCAGGTCCAACGAAACGCGCTCGAAATGCTGTGTCGCTAATTCCACCGCTGCGGTCGCCTCGGCGGCGCTGTGCTTGCGTCCGAGTGCGCGCAGGGCGTCGTCATCCAGCGCCTGAACCCCCAATGACAGCCGGTTAACGCCGGCGGCACGGAATCCGGCAAAGCGCGTCGTCTCCGCCGAGGTTGGGTTAGCCTCGAGGGTTACTTCGAGGTCAGTGGCAACCGCCCAGCGCGATTTGATGCCTTTGAGCAGTGCCGCCACAGTTTCCGGGTCCATCAACGAGGGCGTGCCGCCGCCGAAAAAGACCGTATCCACCCGCCGTCCGGCGGTTTTTGTTGCGGCATGGCCCAGCTCCCGCAGATACGCAGCTCGCCAGCGCGGCTGGTCGATCGCGGGTACGACGTGGCTGTTGAAGTCGCAGTACGAGCATTTCGTAAGGCAAAACGGCCAGTGGATATAAATGCTAAAGCCGGGGTAGGTCAAAGCAGCGCTCCACCAGTTTGCGGAAGGCATCGGCGCGATGGCTAAGCGCGTGTTTGGTTGCAGCTGGCATCTCTCCGAAGGTTTGGTGATAGCCATCCGGGACGAAGATCGGATCGTAGCCAAAGCCGTAACAGCCTCGTGGCGGCCATACCAGTGTGCCGTAAACCCGGCCCTCAACCGTTTCGCAGTGGCCGTCGGGCCAAGCCAAGGCAAGGGCACAGATAAAATATGCCGAGCGGTCGGGGCTCTCCCCCAGTTCATCGTTAACCCTGGTCATCGCCAGGATGAAATCTCGCCCTGCCCCGCCCCAGCGCGCAGAATGGATGCCCGGCCGTCCACCCAATGCCGGCACGACCAAACCGCTGTCGTCTGCCAGAGCGGCGAAGCTGCCGGTCGCAGCGGCCCGCGCCTTGATCGCGGCATTGGCGACGAAGCTCGACCCGGTCTCTTCGGGCTCGGCCAGTCCGAGATCGGCGGCGGAGCGGAATTCACTGACGTAAGGGAGCAGCAATGCCGCAATCTCGCCGACCTTGCCCTGGTTATGGCTGGCTATTACCAACGTCTCGCCGCTGAAACGGCGTGGTGAGGCTGCGATCATGGGTGAGTTCCCTGCCTAACCCGAATGGGGTGAATTATCGGCCTACCCCGAATGGGGCGAGCCTGATATAAAATACCGTCAACGGTGTCCACGACACAGGGTAAAATAGCGGGATGACGCCTTTGATCTCGGCCGCTCTTCTGGTGATCAGTCAGGCCATGAGCCAGCCGTCCAAGATAGGTTCCAACGAGGATCTAATTAGCCAAATCTCTCGCCAAATCGCCGAGTTGACACCTACCGAACGGATGGTGCTTCGGTTGAAGGCGCTGATTGGTTGGACCAACGACCGGGGTGCCTTGCTGTCGGTAGTGACCGGCACCCGCGCGCCCGATGGTCGGCCTTGGTCTGGCAAGATGCTCGGTGCGTTGCTTGACCGGCTGAAATCGCTGGGGTTGTTGGATGAGTCTCTGTCCTGCCCAGCGCCGCTCCTTCATTGGTTGACGGTGGAGGCCTTGGCGGCACCGGAAGGGCAGGACTTGCTCGCGTCCGTACTTAGGTCATTTCCCGAGCATAGCCGCCTAGCCCATGACTACAGTTATACATTCTATTCAGATTTAAACGTGCTGCGCCGAATTCGGCTGGCGATCTATGCCAATGACAGTGAACTTTTTGCCAAATTGTTGGCTGCGTATAATAAAGGGTTTATCGTGGGCCTTTGCCCACACATTTTGGAGGCGTTGTTCGTTGATACGCTCATTGAAGTTGAGTGGCTATCCTCCCGC
This sequence comes from Rhodospirillaceae bacterium, assembly GCA_037135115.1. GTDB lineage: Bacteria > Pseudomonadota > Alphaproteobacteria > Azospirillales > Azospirillaceae > BOG-933. The sequence goes on along the minus strand of JBAXKX010000129.1, from coordinate 2,068 downwards.
GCTTTGGATATCCAGTACGCCCTGTTTGCAGTCAGGCTGGACCGATGCCTTTTGACCGGACGGCCTACGTCAGATACGGCAGCAATAATCGCCCATTATCGGGCACGGGAATACGATACGGGATATGAGCAGTTTAAGTGGCTTTTGATGACAACTGATATCCCGGCGGGTCGCATCGGCGCCGCTCGCCGCAAGGTCGATGCATCAATTATTGAGAGGCCGGATATTTCCCGTTACTTCTGCCCATTATTTCTGGGCACGATAAACTTTCTTGAGGGCCACAATGACGAGGCCCTAGTCAACTACCAAATGGCGATCAAGCTTTACCGCAAGGAGATTGGCAAGCGAAAGGTATTCTTCGACGGAGCCAACGGTATTTTTTATCTGCTGGCGCTGATCCGGGCTAATAACCCGGAGCTCTACCCCGAGATACAGGCTAATTTGTCCGCAGTCTTCCTCGTGAACACCCATCATTTCACTGGCTTCAAAGCCATTCAGGCTTTGTTGTGGCATTTGCGCGGCCAGGAACTCAAAGCGCGCGAGATTTTGAGTGAGTTGCGCACAATCAGCGAGTGTGAACCGCTGTCTGCCGCCTGTCGTGCCATGGTCGGGTATTTGGTCGACCCGAAATTGGCTATGGACTCTATCAATGACACTATCGAACGCTTTGAAACCATTAAGGGGGTGTTGCCGCTGATCGCCCGCGTCTTTGCCGAGGTGCTGGAACGTATTTCGGATCAGCCCGCCCCCTATGACACATTTTTGAGCACTACGCCCGACGGCTCCCCGTTGATCGATTTCGTCGGAATCGTCTCGCTGCGTCATACTTGGGAGCGCACTCTCGATAGTCTCGCCGCTTTCCTCAAGACCGGAGGTTCCCGTTCGGCGACGGTTGCCGCCGTTGGCAAGTCTAAGCGCTTGGTGTGGTACGTCGATCCCGAGGTCAGTCAGATTGAGGTGCTGGAGCAAACCCCCAAGGGCCGCGATGGTTGGTCCTCTGGCCGGGTGATCGCCATGAAGCGGCTATACGAGCAGGACCCGCGCCTCGATTACCTCAGCGACCACGACCGCCGAGTGCTGCGCACCATCCGCAAGGATGTTTCTGGGTGGTACGGCGAGGAACACTTTGATTTCGATACAAATCGCACCTTGCTGGCGCTGATTGGTCATCCGCTGATATTTGACGCTAGGCGACGCGAGCAGTTGCTGGAACTGGTTGCTTACCCGGTCGAATTGGTGGTGAGCGATCGGGGCGGTGGCTACAAATTCGCCCTTTCCCATTATGCCGAACGTCCGACGGTATTCTTGGAACCCGAAACGCCAACGCGCTGGCGGGTGATCGACTACTCGTCCAAGCTGCAAGCCCTGTGGGAGATACTTGGCTCGGGCGGCCTGTGTGTACCCTTCCAGGGCCGGGAGCAGGTTTTGGCTTTGCTCAAGGAACAGCACCCCAGCTTGCCGATCCGCGCCAATATCGCCGAGGCCGACTTGCCGGTGATTGAAGGCCGGTCCGAGCCGGTGCTGCAAATCCAGCCTCTCGACGAAGGGCTCAAGGTGGCGATGGTTGTGCGGCCGTTCGGTGCCGCCGGTCCCTATTACCTTGCCGGCCAGGGTGGCCAGTCGGTGCTGGCGGTGATCGACGATATACGTCAGCGCGCCAATCGTGAGCTGGAGGTGGAGCGGGCACTGGCTGCCGCCGCACTGGCTGCCTTACCCACTTTGCACCGCGAGGCGGCTTGCGGTCACGAATGGGTAATCGGTGACACCGAGTCCGCGCTGGAGTTTCTGTTAGAGGTCCAGGCCGCTCGTCCGCCACTTGCGGTTGAATGGCCTGAAGGCAAGCGGCTGGTCGTCCATCGTGAGGTCACAACTTCCAGCCTGTCGCTTAAGGTCGCCCGCGCCCGCGATTGGTTCCAGATGGAAGGCGAGGTCAGGGTAGATGAGGAACTCGTGCTTGACATGCAGGACCTCATGAGGCGTCTCAGTCAGGCCAATGGCCGTTTTGTTCCCTTGGCTGATGGCAGCTTCCTGGCCTTGACCCTTAAGTTCCAAAAGCAATTGGAGCGTC
>JBAXKX010000128.1:0-8300 GCA_037135115.1 Rhodospirillaceae bacterium | reverse complement strand
CGGGCGCATCCTTCGCCTCTGATGCTCGCATGATCGAATTGGTTATCATGGGCTTGGTAATATTGGCGATGGCCTGGGCGGCCGCTACCTCGTTCGGGGTCGCCTTCGAGTACATGGTTGAGAACTCTGGTCGGCAACGCGGGTTGCGCGCCAAGATATCCCGCTTGGGTAAGGTGATCCCCCGTTTTAAGCAGCGCTATGATGTCTCATTGGAGAAATCACTGAGCGCCAAGGATTATGTCTCCTCGCTGCGGTCCAAGTGTGGCTCGCTTCGGAACAAGCACACGAAATTGGTCACAGCAACAGATCGTTTGGTTCGACAGATCGGCGAGGATGCTGGCGCAAACCGTTGTTACCTTTTCTTGGTGACAAATCGCTCCGTCCTATCCTATGCCGCTAGGGGAGTTAAACACCCGTTGTTGGATGATTCTTGGAAAGTTGGCCAAATGATAGAGGTCTGGGCGTCCACCATGGCTGAAGCTCGGGTTGCCGTCCTCGAGCGCTATCCTGTGACGCTCGGTTTTGCGGTCGACATGGGCGAACAGTCGGAGGACCGCGCCGGCGGGAACCATACTGCGGCGATCGCCAGTGCTTAATTTTTTCATAGCATTCATTACCGCGACATTGGCGCTCACTGTTGCGCTGGTTTATTTCCGGGCTCGCAAAGTATTGCGAAAAGCCGGGTCCCGTGAAGCCGCGTTACGCAAGCTAAATCGCGAGCAATCCGTCGCCATCCGCGTAATGGCCAGGGAAACACTTCGTTTGCGCCGTCTGTATAAGGAGCTGTCGTTGGATGCTATTGTACTCAATGATGAGCGCGAAAGCCTTTGCGGCCAGATCAAGGAGGCCGAGAAGATTGACCGCCGAGTCTACGTGCTTGACGATCGCTGCACGGCCGCCGATGCTGCGTGGTTGGCGGTGACTGTGCATCCGAACTACAAGGTTCACATCTCACCGAAGGCATCGACGGAACAGTGCATTTCCTGGGCAAAGGGACGGCGCTACGTTGTCTGGGCCATCAACAAGGAACGCGCTCTAGACAAGATCAACACCCACCTGCCCATGGAACGTGGCTTCGCTATTGTATCCTTGGAGCCGTATCAAGCCGCTGGGTAGTAATACTAACGGCCCGGCGGGAGTCGCAAATATATTTTGCCGATACCGTTAAGGGCAGCAAACAAAAGGTCGAACTGGCCTTTGAATACTTTCCAGCTCAAGCCCCGGTTTAATACCGTGACCTGCTCGAATATCTCGCCAAGGGTGGTGCGGCCATCGATTCGCGCCAATATTGGCCCGGCTAGACGCGGTAGCGGCAACGCCAGGGTTACGCCGGGCAGCTCAACGTCAAGCACGGCGCCCGGAGGTATGTCGCGGCCCATTGCCGCGCCGTCAAAATCTCGCAGCACCGGCACTATTTTCGGGTGATCAGGCCCTGGGTAATCGAGACGTGCCACCGAGCCTGCGGCATCATGGGGCCGGACTAGATAGGCGATATGCTTGGAGAGGACCCCGCCGACCTGTTCGGCCCAAGCCGCGCGTTCCAGCCAGGGCAGCGCCTCCAGACGTTTGAGTATTCGCGGGTCCCGGACATAACTACTGGGCTCGTATGACGCCGGCTCGATCAGCCCGGTGATGCTGAGGCCGCAGTCCTCGACCAATGCCGCCAGTTCCGGCACTGTGTAGGCGCGGTCGCGACTATGCAGCAGCAGATCGAACAGCCCGGCGTCGGAGACTGTATGATCGCCGAGTCGGGGATTGTTGCGAAAACCGTTGCCGGGTGGCAGATGGTGCAGCAGGCGGCGCGCCAACCCCAGGCTCTCATCGCAAACAAGGCCGGCGGTCAGGGTGCGCAGCGCCTCTTGCAGCGGATAGACGCCGGACCGGCCGTAAGGCGCATATACCATAAGGCCGATGCCTCCGCCCGGTGCCAACACCGAAATCAGCGCGCGCAGACCGGCGGCCGGGTTCTCAAGGTGATGGATCACGCCGCAGCAGTCGATATAATCGAATGGCCCCAGCCCGCTCAATCTGGCATCTTGCAATTCCAGCAGCGAACCCTGGTGGAAGGTGATGCTGGTCAGCCCGCGCCTAGCCGCGCGCGACAAGGCGATGCGGCGAGCTGCGTCCGAAAGGTCGAGATAGGTGATGGAAACCGGCAAGCCGACGTCGCTACACTGCTGGGCAAGCATGATGGCGGCATCACCGGTGCCTCCCCCCGCCACCAGCACCCGCAGAGGCGCCGTAAAGTCGAGTCGCCCACCGAAGACGTAATGGTTCAGTTGGTCAAGGTGACTGGGCGAGCCGCTCACCAGCCGTCGGTCCTCGTCTGCGGGGTTCCGGGCCGGGTAGGGATGGGCCTCATATTGGGCTCGCAGGGATTCAGTCATGCTGGCTTTCACTTTGGCCGAGAGTCCAACCGCCGATAGCACGTCAATTATTCGTTTTTAAGGGTAATGACCCACTGGTCGATTGATGCCCCGGGAATGCTGCGCATCTGGCGCTCGATCTCGGCCAAGTGGCGTTTGGTTTCGCTCCGCACGTTCTGGGCCTGCTGGGCCAGCTGTAGCCCCAACTCGTCCCGGCCCGCGTTACCTTGATCAGCGTCATTCTGGCAAACAGCCGGAACGTTGACCGGGTGCGCGTCACGACCGTTCCGCAGCGCCGATTCCAAGAGCAGCGGTGCGTGAGGTGATGAAATCCCAATGCCAACCTCTGCCTGCATTAACAGGATGCGATTTTGAGTTTCCGCAGACGTACGCATGATAGCGATCTTGGCATCAATGAAGCGACGTACCTGCTCCTCATAGAGATAGAAGAGCGCCTCTTGGTTGCGGGTGCTGTCAGGACCGGAAAGCGCTACACGGGGAGCCGACTCGGCCAACTCCTCCATACGGTCGGCCTCGGCGTCTTTTAGCACCAACTCGCGCTCCTGGCGGCGCATCCTCCGGAAGGTGAAGCCGTGGACGTAGAGAAAAAATATCAGGCCTAAAAAAATGCAGAACAGTGCCACGCTCTGGGCGACAAGGACCACGATCCACCCCCTCTGTGGCAACGCCAACCGTATCGGCGGCGAAGTGTTTAGTTTTCTTTTTACTAATGTTAAGTTATCTTCGCTGGAGCTGCCAAAAAATCAGCATTATTACTTAAGTATATGTCCGTAGCGCAAACCTGAGATGCCTGAGATGCCCGACTATGATATGCCGTTATGGCGCCCGCCATCAGAAGGTGATAATCTTATCATTCAGGCGACGCTGGGTTGCCGTTTCAATCGTTGCACTTTTTGTTCGATGTATAAGACCAAGATTTACGTCGAACGTTCGCTCGACGCCGTTCGTGCCGATATCGACCGGGCTTCGCGGCTGTGGCCGCAGGCCCATCGGGTATTTCTCGCCGATGGAGACGCTTATGGCCTGCCGACTGCGACGCTTCTGGCGCTGGCCGCACACCTGCGCGAGCGTTTTGCTGCGCTTCAGCGGATAACTGCTTATGCTACGCCTTTCAACCTGCTGTCCAAGGGCGTTGACGAAATCGAGGAATTGCGCCGTGCCCGATTGACCTTGGTCTATCTCGGTATCGAAAGCGGGTCGGAGCGCTTGCTAAGGGCGGTCGGTAAGGGGTCGGTCCGCCAGATGGAGGCGGCGCTGGCGCGCTCTCGCTATGGCGGGCTCAAGGTCTCGGCGACGGTCATTCTCGGCTTGGGCGGGCGTGCTCATGGGCAGGAGCACATCGAAGCCACCGCCGAGCTAATCAATCGCCAGCCGCCGAAGTACCTTTCCACGCTGCACCTGATGTTGGCGCCCGAGATCGCCTCTAACTTTCGGGCCGGCTTTGCCGAACGAATGGGGGAAGCATTCGAACCCGCCGATGATCGCGACATGCTGGCGGAACTGCACCGGCTGATCGAATGCCTGAACCCGCCCGCGCCGGTAATCTTTCGCTCCAATCATGCCAGCAATGCCTTGCCGCTGGCGGGCAACCTGCCACGGGACCGTGATCGGCTCTTGGCTGAAATAAGTGACGTTATGGGGGGCGCTATGGGTGGGGCAAACCGGCAATTGCTGCGGCCACGCTGGCTGCGCAGTTTGTGATAAGTTTTGCCCCTCCTCGCCCATTTCCAGCACGCCCCTCCCCCACACACATCCAAATGATTCTCAAAGTTCGCGCACGGGCGGCAGGGGTTCGGTGCCGCGCATGGTGGCAATAACCATCGCGAGATGCGGAATGGTAAGCGCCGCCAAAAGTCCGGCCCAAACCATTGCCTCGTGGTTTTGCCAGCCTTCAACTGCCGCCAACCCGACGGCACCGGCCGGCAACAACAGTGCAAATGCGGAGGCGGTGGGAACGGTCAGCATCGTGGAGCACAGCGAGCGCTTCATGCGGCTATTTGCCGAGTCGGTACCGGCTAGTATCTGGACATAGGCACCGAAAAGGTGCGAGGCCGAGAGTGCAGCCGCCAAATCGCATCCCTTCGGCCGCCGCACGGCCCGGCACAGCGTTAAAGCCAGCATGCCGAGCGATGGGACAAGGTAGGGCGCAACCGGGAAATCGCGATAGCGGCCGTCGCCGATCAGCAGCCCGGTCCACAAGATGGCCAGCGCGGTCAGCACGGTTAGCGCTTTGCCCCCCCAAAAGGCCAGGGCCGCTCCCTCGGTCGGTTCGGGAGCGGCTGCGTCGATAAGCTCCGGGGAACGACTCCACAACCTGACTGCCTCAACCAGAATGGCCCAGCCCAGTGTCACCTGAAGCGCGAGCAGCATCATATCCAGCGCCAAGTCCGGGGCGTAATAATGGCGGGACCAGCCGGTATCGGTGGCATGGACCAAACCGGCGGCCAGCCCTTGGCCCAGAATTGCCAGAAGAGCCACTGCGGCCAAACCGATCGGAGCCGCAGGCATGGGGCGACGGCGCAGCGCCACGGCTAGCAGTGCCAAGCCCAGCAATGACGAAAGCCCGGCCTTGACCGGCCAGCGCGCGTCCTCAATCACTGGCCCGGCAAGTTTGTATTTTAGAGCGCGATCGGCGGTAAAGAGTCCCCACTTGCCGCCTACCGTGCCTTCCAGCTTGATCTTCCAATTTTGATCGAACGCCTCGATTAGATTGTAATCGAAGCCTTGTTCCGCCGCTATCCGCATGAAGGCACTATCAAAACGCGCCTTGTTGACAATGCCTGGCACAGCCGGGCCGCGAGTGCGCCCCTCAGTCGGCCAGCCGGCCTCGCCGACCAAAATTGGCTTGCCGGGAAAGCGGGCGGCGATCTGGCGGTAGGCCGAGAGGATGCGTTCCCCAGCGGTGTCGACGCCGGCTGGTTCGTTTTCCCAATAGGGCAGCAGGTGGATGGTGATGAAGTCCACCGATTCGGCCACATCCGGGTATCTTAGCCAATACTCCCAGACATCCGCAGTGCTGACCGGCTGTTTGATTGCAGCGCGGACCCGGTTGATGTAGCCGGTGAGCTGGCTTTGGGTGAGATCGCCACGAAGCAGGACTTCGTTACCAACGATCACCCGTTTGATGACATCGGGATAGGTGTTGGCTAATTTTATTAGCGATCTGATCTCAAGGTCGTTGTTGATGGCCTTGGCGCTGAGCCACGCACCCATAATCACTGTCAACCCGTATTTGCGGGCCAGTGCGGGCACGTCCTCCATACCTTCAATGCTGGTATAGGTCCTAACCCCGGCGACTTGATCGCTGATGGTGCGTAGATCGGCGTCAATCTGGCTCAAGTCCGGATAAATCCGGGTCAGTGGACTTTGGCCGTTACGGAATGGGGCGAAGGAAACGCTCATGAGCTTGCCGCTTAGCGGCGGCTCCAGCACGAACGGCCGGTTGGGCAGTGCCCACAGTGCAAAATCGGCAAAGACGACCCCGAGCAGGATCACGAACAGGGCTAAGCGTTGCATGGCGGGATGTTCTCGTGACTATACAGGTCGGCAACGCATGTAGCAAGCAAGCGTGGTTTTTATGCGCTTGGGCAGGTGATTTGTCTACAAAATCCACCGCACATCAACAAATCGCTCGGGAGTAATAATGTTAATCAGTGAGCATTGTCCAGGGTATCGACCGGTAATGAAAAATGACCCTTGCATCTCGGCTCTCGTGGCATTACATATCTGGCACTCACCAAGGGCGACTGCTAATGGCTTTTGGTGAGCAATGTTTCAGCTTACTATTTGGAGGCGTTTGATGAAGTTCCGCCCGCTGCATGACCGCGTTGTGGTTAAGCGCTTGGAATCCGACCAAAAGACCAAGGGGGGGATTATCATCCCCGATACTGCCAAGGAAAAGCCCCAAGAAGGCGAGATCGTTGCTGTAGGCCCCGGTGGCCGTGATGACTCCGGCAAGGTTATCCCGCTTGACGTTAAGGCTGGTGACCGAATTCTGTTCGGCAAGTGGTCAGGCACTGAAGTCAAGATCGACGGTGATGAGTTCCTGATCATGAAAGAGTCCGATATCATGGGCATTGTTGAAAAGTAATCTGCCCGTTGTGACTCTGCTTTAGAACAAGTTATTTGGTTTAGACCTGCACGAGGTAAATAGAAAATGGCTGCTAAGGAAGTTAAGTTCGGCGTCGATGCACGTACCCGGATGCTGCGCGGCGTCGATATTCTCGCTGATGCGGTTAAGGTGACGCTTGGTCCCAAGGGCCGCTTCGTCGTGCTTGAGAAGTCGTTCGGTGCGCCGCGCATCACCAAGGACGGTGTGACGGTTGCCAAGGAGATCGAGCTTTCCGATCGCTTTGAGAACATGGGCGCGCAGATGGTGCGCGAAGTTGCCAGCAAGACCAACGACACGGCCGGCGACGGCACCACTACAGCGACCGTGCTGGCTCAGGCCATCGTTCGCGAGGGCGTTAAGGCGGTGGCTGCCGGTCTCAACCCGATGGATCTCAAGCGCGGCATCGATGTCGCGGTTGAGGCCGTAGTCGCCGACATAAAGGGTCGTGCTCGCAAGGTTTCGACCAACGCGGAGATCGCCCAAGTCGGTGCCATCGCCGCCAATGGCGAGACTGATATCGGTGACAAGATCGCCGAGGCCATGGGCAAGGTCGGCAACGAGGGTGTGATCACCGTCGAGGAGTCCAAGAGTCTGGACACCGAGTTGGATGTGGTCGAGGGCATGCAGTTCGATCGAGGCTACCTGTCGCCGTATTTTGTCACCAACGCCGACAAGATGACTTGTGAGCTGGAAAACCCCTATATCCTGTTCCACGAAAAGAAGCTGTCGGGTCTCCAGGCCTTGCTGCCGGTTCTTGAGTCGGTGGTGCAGTCGAGTCGGCCACTGCTGATTGTCTCCGAGGATGTGGAAGGCGAGGCGCTGGCCACCCTGGTGGTCAATAAGTTGCGCGGTGGTCTTAAGGTTGCGGCGGTAAAGGCACCCGGCTTTGGCGATCGTCGCAAGGCGATGCTGGAGGATATGGCCGTTCTGACCGGCGGTCAGGTCATCTCCGAGGATCTGGGCATTAAGCTTGAGAATGTGACCTTGGAAATGCTTGGCACTGCCAAGAAGGTCCAGATCACCAAGGACAATACCACCATCGTCGATGGTGCCGGTGCCAAGGCGGATATTCAGGCGCGTTGCGCTCAGATTCGTCAGCAGGTCGAGGATACTACCTCTGACTATGACCGCGAGAAGTTGCAAGAGCGGTTGGCCAAGTTGGCCGGTGGTGTTGCAGTGCTTCGCGTCGGCGGTGCGACCGAGGTTGAAGTTAAGGAGCGCAAGGATCGTGTTGACGATGCCATGCACGCTACCCGCGCAGCTGTCGAGGAGGGTATTGTTGCTGGCGGCGGCGTCGCCCTGCTCTACGCCGCAAAGGCGCTTGATGCACTGAAGCCGGGCAATGACGATCAGCGGGTAGGTATCAACATCGTTCGCCGCGCGTTGCAGGCGCCGGTGCGTCAGATTGCTTCCAACGCTGGCACCGACGGCTCGATCGTCGTCGGTAAGCTGAACGACCGCAACGATCCGAGCTATGGCTTCGACGCCCAGACCGGTGAGTATGTGGATATGTTCAAGGCCGGTATTATCGACCCCGTAAAGGTCGTGCGCACCGCGCTGCAGGACGCCGCATCTGTTGCCGGCCTTTTGATCACCACTGAGGCGATGGTTGGTGAGAAGCCAGAAAAGAAGGCTCCTGCCGGTGGTCATGGTGGTGGCGGCGGTATGGGCGGCATGGGCGGCATGGGCGATATGGATTATTGATCGAATCTTCTCGCGAAACCTCCCCTTAAGGGGGAGGTCAAGGAGTGCCCTAATTTCTGTTGCCGGACCTTGCCGAGTTTGACAAGGTCCAATTCAGC
>JBAXKX010000127.1:0-8353 GCA_037135115.1 Rhodospirillaceae bacterium | reverse complement strand
CCCAGTCACAATCCCAGTCACAATCCCAGTCACAATCCCAGTCACAATCCCAGTCACAATCCCAGTCGAAAACTTGAGGACGCCCCAAATGAAACTCAGCCTTTTGTCACTGGTGATCGCAGGTGCCGTCATCACCTTCGCTGTCCCGACCGCTGGAACCTGGGCCGGTGCCCCGACTAACGGCGATGCCTTCCAAATGGCTCAGGCCCCGGATGACGTGCCTAACGGCCCACCACCTGGAGCAGCCCCTCCTCCGGGGCAGGGCATGATGGGCCAGGGTATGATGGGGCGAGGTCAGCCGGGGCAGGGCATGATGGGGCAGGGCATGCCGGGACCGGGTATGATGGGGCGAGGTCAGCCCAACAAGGAAGGGGGCGATGGCCAAAGCCTGCACTTCCTCAAGATGTGCGAAACTGCCGACGCCCACCATGCTGGGATGCTCGCCTTCTCCGAGGTGCGGCTGAAGATCACCGACGCCCAAAAGCCAGCATGGGCCAAATTCGTCGAAGCGACCAAGACGGCACACCAATCCATGGCCAAGCTATGCACCGAGTTCAAGGACAAGCCGATGCCGACCGACCTGCCCGAGCGCCTCGCCAGGGACGAACGGTTCGCTGTCGCCAAACTTAGCCACCTCCAGGCAATGCGCCCGGCCCTGACCGAGTTGTACCAGCAACTCACCCCAGAACAGCAGAAACTCGCTAACAGCCTGCCGCTGGCTGGCCATGGCCGCAACGGCCGTCATAACGGAATGTAGCTCGGCAATTAAAGGGGGCGGAGCCGAAGTAGGCTCCGGTCCTCAATGTTTGATCGGGCTCCGAGGGCGATGGTAAAACTCACGCGCATCTACACAAGAGGCGGCGACCACGGCCAGACCTCGCTCGGCGACGGCAGCCGGGTAGTCAAACATGCTCTCAGAGTCGAGGCCTACGGCTCCGTCGATGAAACCAACGCCGTGATCGGACTTGCCCGTCTGCACACAGGCGACACGCCCGGTGACTTAGCCAAAATCGACGCCATGCTGGGGCGCATCCAAAACGACTTGTTCGATTTGGGTGCCGACCTCTGCACCCCCCATCAAGATGCCCCCAAATATCCACCGCTACGAATTATCGAGGCCCAGGTTACACGACTGGAGGACGAAATCGACGCCATGAACGCCCACCTGCCGGCCCTCGACTCATTCGTCCTGCCCGGCGGCAGCCCGGCCGGGGCATGTCTGCACTTGGCCCGAACGGTGTCGCGCCGAGCCGAACGGCTGATCACCGCACTTGCCGAGCAAGAACCCGTCGGCCAACCCGCGCTCAAATACATCAACCGCCTGTCAGACCACCTCTTCGTGCTGAGCCGGGTAGCTAACGCCAGCGGCAAACGCGACGTGCTATGGCGCCCCGGCGCCACACGCTGATTTCACACCCTAATTTCAAAAACAAACACTACAAAATAAACTTTGACAAATCCGCGTTCTTGGCCAAGGCGCTGACCTGCTCGCGGACATAGGCCGCATCGATGATCCGAACAGTTGCGGGATTGTCGCTGGCGGTAAAGCTGATTTCCTCCAGCAGTCGCTCCATCACGGTATGAAGACGGCGAGCGCCGATGTTCTCGACATTAGTGTTGATCTCTGCGGCGAGGGTGGCCAACTCATCGATGGCGGCATCCTCGAACTCCAGCGTCACCTCTTCGGTTGCAAGCAGGGCTTTATACTGTTTGATCAGACTGTGTTCGGGCTCAAGCAGGATGCGCTTGAGGTCGTCCCTGGTAAGCGCCTTGAGTTCCACCCTGATCGGCAGACGGCCTTGCAATTCCGGCAACAGGTCGGACGGCTTCGCCATATGGAAGGCACCAGAGGCAATGAACAGGATATGATCGGTCTTGACCGTGCCGTGCTTAGTCGACACGCTGGTGCCCTCAATCAGCGGCAGCAAATCGCGCTGGACGCCCTCACGGCTGACATCGGCGCTGCCGCGCAATTCTGAGCGGGCGGTGATCTTATCAATCTCGTCGATAAAAACGATACCGTTCTGCTCGGCATTGAGTATAGCCTCGGCCACCATCTTTTCCTGGTCCAGTAACTTATCCGTCTCCTCAGCCATCAACACTCGGTATGACTCGCGAACTGTCATCCGCCTTGTCTTGGAACGGCCGCCAAGGACCTTGGAAAACATGTCATTGAGGTTGAGCATACCCATCTGGGCACCGGGCATACCGGGAATATCAAAAGTCGGCATCTGTCCCATGCCACTATCGGTGACCTGAATTTCAATTTCCTGGTCGTCGATGGAACCCTCACGTAGCTTCTTGCGAAACTTTTGCCGCGTATCCTCGCTGGCCTTGTCACCAACCAGTGTATCAAGCACCCGGTCCTCGGCCCGCAGGTCCGCCCTGGCCTCGACTTCTTTACGCAAACGGTCCTTGGTGATCGATATGGAGATTTCCAGAAGATCGCGGATGATCTGTTCAACATCGCGGCCGACATAACCAACCTCGGTAAACTTAGTTGCCTCGACCTTGAGAAAAGGTGCCTGAGCCAACTTGGCCAACCGACGCGCTATCTCAGTCTTACCGACGCCAGTGGGACCGATCATCAGGATGTTCTTGGGCATCACCTCCTCGCGCAGCGCCTCTGGCAACTGCCGCCGCCGCCAGCGGTTGCGCAGGGCGATGGCCACCGCTCGCTTGGCGTCGTTCTGGCCGATGATATAACGGTCGAGTTCCGAGACTATCTCGCGGGGACTGAAAGCGTTCATAATCATTGCGCCAGGACCTTTTCGACCGTGATGCTGTGATTGGTATAGACGCAAATGCCGGCGGCAATGCCGATGGCCTTACGGGCGATGGCCTCGGCCGCCAGCCCGTCAATGTCGATCAAGGCCCGAGCGGCGGCCAGCGCGAACGGCCCACCCGAGCCGATACCGATTAGCCCATCCTCGGGCTCCAGCACGTCACCGGTACCGGTGATGACCAGACTGACCGAGCGATCGGCCACCGCCATCATCGCCTCCAGCCGGCGCAAATAACGGTCGGTGCGCCAATCCTTGGCCATCTCGACACATGCCCGTGCTAGCTGTCCAGGGTGCTGATCGAGCTTGGCCTCGAGTCGCTCAAATAGCGCCAGCGCATCTGCGGTAGCCCCGGCAAAACCGGCGATCACCTGCCCGCCGGAACCAAGCCGCCTTACCTTACGAGCATTGGATTTCATGATGGTCTGCCCCATGGAAACCTGTCCATCGCCAGCAATCACCACCTCTCCACCCTTACGCACCGAAAGTATGGTGGTACCGTGCCAAATCACCGGCCGAGACGCCGTGGAAGACTCTATGCTCATTTTGGGCTCATTTTGGTCTGGTGCCTTCAATCTTGTGTGGTTCCAGCGCGGGACTTGCGCAGTCCAACATCGCTATGTACGATGGTACCCCCTCCGGTCAAGGCTTCGCTGCGAAAATCCAGCTTCAGCTTGTCGAGCACGTCGCCAATGGGGATGAAATAATTAAGACCGACCGAGCGATCAACCTTCGAGGTCACGCCAGCCACGGCTAATGCGACGACGTTGCCGGAGGCATCGGCCAAGGGCCCGCCGCTGCTGCCATGCTGGATCATGACATCGGACTGTATCCAAGAGAGCCGGTTGGTCGGGTGCTTGGTGAAGCGACTGACGATACCACGGGTAACGGTATTACGGTTGGCCGTCCCCAGCGGCTCGCCCACCGCGAACACCTCCTCCCCCACTACCACCGGCTTATCGCGAACACTGACCACCGCCGGCACATCGCCATCGACATGAATTAACGCCACGTCGCGAACGCGGTGACGCCGGACCACCGTGCCAATCCGCGCCCGCCAGTTCGAGGTCGAAACCCGCACACGCTCGGAATCACCGACAACATGGTCGTTGGTCAGTATCCAGCCGCCGCCGGCCGCATCGGCAGCGATAAAAAAGCCGGAACCGCTACCCGTACCGTTAGCAATCACCACCGTCGCCCTGACCAAATCGCCGACGTTGTCGACCATAGTTCCGCTGCGCATCGCCCGACCGTCCAGCCTCATCACCGGCACTGTTCCGAGTCCCGACCGGCCAGACTCCGACTGATCGGACTGGGCCCCGGCGTCATCCTCGCCCTGGCGCTGCTCTGGTTCAGCCAACCCTGCTTGCTTTGTCGCTTGGTTAGCCGCTTGGTTTCCCGCTTGGTTTCCCGCTTGGTTTCCCGCTTGGTTTCCCACTGGGCCACCCGCTAGGCCGCCCAGAATCGGAACGCCAGGGGGATCCGGTCCAACCTCTGGCGCAACCTCCGGGTCCATCCGAGGTTCAAGCCGCAACGGCAGGGTCGGAGTTGGCGGCAGGGTCGGGGGCGGCTCGCGCCTAACGGCCCGAGCGTCAGACCCCGGCTTGTCCGAGCGCGAAACCGGCTGGAAAACCGTCTTCTTGAAACCCTCATCACGGCCGAGCTTGCCGCTAGCATCGATAAAGGCCAGCTCCAAGATACGCTCCTGCGCATCGGCGGCGGAGACATCGACTGAACCGAAGCCGGTGGTAGAGACTTGATAAATCGGGCGCCGCTCCAGCCTACTGTACACAGTCCAGTTGACTCTGACCAACGCGGCACCCGTATATCCAGTATATGCAGTCATCCACCAGTCGAAACGGCGACAAAGATCGATCGCCATCTCATCGACTTGGCCCGAGACCAACAGTTCGGCGCGGGCTAGCTCCTCGTCCTCATCGTAAAGGCGGCCGGGATCACCAGCCACGTCAAAGCCCAGCTTGGTCAAGCTCTCGTAAAACGCGCTGGCATACTCACCGCTACTGATCAGCCGGCGTCCGCCGGTCCAGGTAATGCTGCTATAGGGCGGTTTGCACAAAAGACCCCAGGTGTAGCGACCGATCTCGGCACCATGGCGCAGCCGCCCCTCCAACCGACCGAAGCGGATCGGAGATGCTCTGGTGCCCGGAGGTCGAATCACCTCCCCCACCGAAGACTCGCCCTTGAGCTGCGGATCAACTCCCGTGCAGCCACCCACCAACAATAACGCCAGCGATACAGCCAGCAGCGGCCACAAGGCGGTTCCGGCCCCAGCCATACGCGGCTCCCCAGCTCCGGCCCTCGCCCATTCGGCGAGCCGAGAAGTAATAGCATGTAAAAGCTCGCAACGGGAAGCCTCGCCTAAGCCGGAACGTTCCTTAACGGATCCTGATTCTTCCCGTCGGAATTGTCCCCATCGTCGTCAAGTTCATCCAGGACGGCGGCGTGCTGCTCCATGGCCCACTCATAACCGGCAAGAAAGGCAAAGGCAGATATCACCGCCATCGTACCGTTATCCTGACCGGTGCCATAGATGATATCGGCATCGGGAGCGCCGGAGTTTATCTCCAGGTCCCACTCGATCATGCCATCCGGCCAGACATGCTGGATCAGATTGAAAGGCTGATCATTGAGGGCGCACCAAATATTAAACTCATCCACCGTGGTGATGCGCGACTTCTCGGTGTAGGCGGGGCGATAAGGGATACTGGGTTTCATGGGCGTCCCGGCACAAAGATAAGGAGCTGCAAGCCGCAGCAGCTATAACTCATAGGCTGCTACCAGCAGTTTATCGATAGTCTGACCATCGGAGGAAAGCGGCAACACCAACCGCTCCCAAGTCTGGCGCTCGCCGTCGAAAGTGGCCGTATAGGTGCGATGAATCGGGGATCGCTGCCGACAAACCAATTCGTATTCCTGACGCAGTACGTCGCGCGCCGACTCGGGCAGATCATCAAGTGTCTGGCCAAGCCTTGTCTCACCAAATGCCCTAGCCAAAGACCGGCCATAATATGAATAGGAAAAGGAGCCATCATGGTGAACGTGCATGATCAGCAAGTTGGGCAGCCAGCGGCGCAGGTCCGACGGCTCCATATCGGTGGCCAGCGGCAAGCCCCCCTCGGGGCATTGTTTCAGCCAAAAGGCGCATAGGCTGCGCAAATCCAGATGTCTCAGCCCAGCGGGTTCTTCGACCATGTCTATTCCGGCAAGTCGGTACCACGAAACGCGCTCTTCCCGGACTGAATTAGTCCCCCGGCGCAAAGCCACCATAGCCCCCATCAACCGAATCGCGCAACCGCTATCTGTCGCCGCTATCTGTCGCGGCAAGCAGGCACGCACCCGCCCACCAATTCTTGAATGCGACAATCGCCGCGCGTCTCGATGGTCAGGCCGGCTCGTCGATCTCCTTGCCGTCATGCTCACGGCAAAGCCGATCACGGGTGGCCGCCTCGTTGCGGACATCAACCCTGGTGCGGCCGGAGCGAGCGCGACTGGCGACAGCCTCCAGGCTGCGGCGCCGCTGCTCGAGCATTTTGCGGTAGCGATTTAAATTGACAACCTCGCCCATCTTCGCGACCTCTACCTTTTGGCGTTCTTTCCTCACACGCCCGGCACCCGAACTCTCATTCTAACGCATGGCGTCGTCGGCGCAAGTGGTACTGACGCAAGTTTTTCGCACCCAAGCCCTGCCTACGGCGATACTTGCATAGCTCATCGCATTACCCCGGAAAGGGCAGCTCCAATGTCACCGATCAATCTCGTCCTCAATGTGATTTGGATCATTTTAGGAGGCCTATGGATGGCACTTTGGTGGCTGGTCGCTGCCGGGATCATGGCCATCACCATTATCGGCCTGCCCTGGAGCCGGGCCGCCTTCACCCTCGCTCTTTACACCCTGGCACCATTCGGCCGAACCACAGTCCCGCGCGACCAACTGGAGGGCCACGAGACCATCGGCACCAGCCCACTGGGAGCCATAGGAAACATCGTCTGGTTATTACTGGCGGGCTGGTGGCTGGCGCTGGAACACCTAGTGCTGGCCTTCGCCTTCGCCGTCACCATCATCGGCCTGCCATTCGCGTGGGCCCACCTAAAGCTTGCCGGATTGTCGCTGTGGCCGATCGGCATGACGGTCATCCCCAGCAACGACGCGCCAACATTGCGGCGATAAATCGATTCAGGCGAATACTCCTATCCCGCCATTGGTCCGAAGGGGAGAGCCAAGACCAGCCGCCGCGCCATAGGCGGCCAGACCGCGAATCGACTGCAAACTGGCAGTGCCCGCCGTAGCGGGGGCCTTCCCGGTCGCGGGCGCGGCCGTCGGAGACGAACCAGACGATGTCGGAGACGAACCCGACGATGTCGAAGACGAACTCTGCTCGGAAAGAGCCTGGGCGATGGCCTGACCTGCCGCAGCCGCCACACGCTGATCCTGAACCGATGGCGAGGCGGGAGCCTGCGCCGCCCGCTGCACCTGCCGCAACTTGGCAATGGTGGCCGAAGGGTCCTTGGGAATCGCACTGGAATCGATCGACACCTCGCCGCCGATCGCATAATTGGCGCCGTCTGGACCCTTCTGATAGGTATAACTGGGCGGACCGGCATACTGACCGCCGGCGCTGCGATGAGCCTGCTCGTGAGCCTTAACCTCGGCATCGCGGCTCTTAAGTTTTTCGAGCTGCTCTCGCTCCGACGACGAAAGGGGCTGGCCATTAGACGACGCAGAAGTGCCAGCAGAAGCGCCGACCGGCTTGCTGACCGGCTTGCTGACAGACAGGCGCGACCCTTCGGCACCACCCTTAAGGGCAGCTGACGAACCGTATGACGAACCGTATGACGCAGCACCGATGGCAGCCATCTCCGGCCTCTACTTAAGAACACAAACCTCCAGCCGGAAAAGTATAGTACTTACTACGACAAATGCAAGATGGATCAAACCATGACGACAGAAGACGGACTTTCGCTAGTGGTATTTTCCGGCGGTTACGACCGTGTCCACTACGCCCTGGCCATAGCGGCAGCCGCAGCCGCCACCGGACGCCGCGTCAACCTGCTGGTCGCGGGCGGCGGACTACGAGCACTGTTAGCGGAAGACGGAGACGGCCGCCCAGGCTGGCACCGACTCGACCCGAGCGACGACGGCACCAGCCCGGCCGACCGCGACCACAATCTCGGCAAGCGCGGCATCGCCACTATGGAGGAGTTGCTCGGCGCTTGCGCCGCTCTAGGCGTTCATGTAACGGCCTGCGAGATGGGCCTGCGCGCCTTCGACCTACCAATTAACTCCCGACTACGCGACGACATCAAAGCCAAAATCGGCGGTATTGTCGGCTTCCTCGCCCTCACCAGCAAGGGAACCATCATGTTTGTGTAGGTTAGCGCTTGAAAAACGCCTCGGGACCACCGCGAGCGGCCTTTTTACCGGCGATCATGGCGCGGGCACGCTCGATCTCGTCTGGTAATGACGCCTTGCCAGTCCGTTGACATCGGTTCTACTCTGCGCCGCCGCCGCCGAAAAGAGGATTCCAGACCATGGCCGTTTCCCCCTCCCC
>JBAXKX010000126.1:0-8477 GCA_037135115.1 Rhodospirillaceae bacterium | reverse complement strand
AACCAAAGCCGCGCCCTCCTGAGCCCGTTTCATCAGAATCTGTACGGAAAGTATGGCCATATTTTCAGCCGCCTTCAAAAGTCACTGCGACCTCAGATATCGGGCCGGGGTTGCGCTCGACCCAGTGGAAGGTCCCAATGGCCCCAGGTGCCAAGAGGGACGGAACTACCTTAATGTGCCATTCGTGAACACGCTTATGTTCTGGACCGATTGAAATCACCTTGACCAGCGGCACTTCTCGTTCGACTTCAGATATATTGGCGACTTGGCCCTCAACCACCAGTATCACCGTGCCGTCATCGACGCGCTGCTCTGACTTTACAGCCTGAAGATGCAGACCAACACCAAGAGGCTCAACCGTCACCCCAAACGCCTGGTAGATGCGGGCCGATGCGGGCCACCGCTTGATAATTTCATCTTGTTCGATGAGGGCAAATGCCAATATTCCGGCAATACAAACGGCAAGCCCAGCCCAATAAGGAATGCCACCGACAATGGCCCTAAAACTGCGCTTGCGCTGCTCCCCGCCTAGGTCATCGTCCCCCTCCAAACCCGACTCCACGCCAATCCGGCCAAGCTCGGACAGGGCATTTTCTATGGCGTCACCAGCATCACCGGCTTGTCCAGCACCTCCGGCATGACCAGCGTCACCCCAACTTGGCCCAGAACCGTAATCAGAGAAGCGCTCCTGCATTCGCTGCACCATTGCCGCCGCAGCCGAACCAGGACCCAAGGTTTCATCTGAGTTCTCATCTGGGCTTTCATCTGGTAAAGGCGGGGGGGGTAAAGGCGAGGGCGGCGACGCCTTGGGCCTCGGCTTTTTCTTTGCCACCGGCTTTGCTATCGGCTTTACTACCGGCTCCGGCTCCACAATCGGCGGCTGTATCCATAAATGCTCGCACTTAGCGCAACGAACCTTACGCCCGGCGCCACCGATGGCCGCAGGCCGAATATCATATCGCGTCGAGCAACGTGGGCAAGATACTATCATCGTCCGGCGATTAGCTATGGCGGAAATCTCAGGATTTCCGATAGGAATGACCTTATATAAAGCACAGGCCGATATAGCAAGGAGGGGGGCTGCGGTCCGACCGGTGCCCCCTACCCTACCGGCCCCCTACTCTACCGGACAAATAACAACATTTAAGGATTGCTGGTGACGCAGTGATACGCTTTGAAGACATCGGACTACGCTACGGCACCGGACCCGAGGTGCTCCGCCATGTCAATTTTACGCTGACGCCGGGCTCGTTCCATTTCATGACCGGAGCAAGCGGCGCCGGCAAGTCGTCGCTGCTGCGCCTGATGTATCTCGGGCTGCGGCCGACTCGTGGCACTATCACCCTATTCGGGCGCGACGTTGCCTCACTGAAGCGTGCCGACCTGCCAGCGTTGCGCCGTCAAATCGGCGTGGTCTTTCAGAATTTTCGCCTGCTCGACAACCTGTCGGCGCTCGACAATGTCGCGCTGCCGCTGCGCATGGCTGGTGCAGGAGAGGCAGAAAGCCGCGAGCATGTCGTCGAGTTGCTCGACTGGGTTGGCCTGGGTGAGCACCTAGACGCACGTCCACCGACACTTTCTGGCGGGCAGCAACAACGCATCGCCATCGCCCGTTCAGTAATTGCCCGGCCGCGGCTACTTCTCGCCGATGAGCCAACCGGCAATGTAGACGACAGCATCGGGATGCGCCTACTATATTTGTTCGAGGAGTTGCACAAGCTCGGCACAACTGTGGTTATCGCCACCCACAACGAAGGGCTTATCAGCCGCTTTGCCCATCCCAGATTGCACTTGGACTGTGGTATACTATCGGTAATTGCGGCTGGACTGCCTTTGCCAATGAATATCATGGCACCGCTGGCGCTGCCGACAGGTCTTACCTCTGGACTAGCCCTGCCTGGATGCTGGTCATGAATACGGAGAACTCATAATGTTACGGCACCGGCTCGACCTGCCGCTCGCCGAGGATTCTACCGGCCGACTGCTGGTCTGGATTATGGCTGTAATGGTCTACTTGGCCATCGTTGCGCTCGCTGGCTCGATGGTGCTGGCTGGAATGGCCGGGCGCTGGGAAAGTGGCCTAACCGGGCGCCTGACCGTGCAAATTGCCTCATTACCTGATGAGGGTGTCCGAGTCGCCAGGGGCGGCACCGCTGCGGATACAACAGCACCGCTGGCGCTACGCACCGAGCTAACGCTGGCACTATTGCGGGGAACGCCTGGAGTAACGCGGGCCGAAGCCGTGACCACCGCCGCCGCCCATAAGCTGTTAGAGCCATGGCTGGGAACAGCGCTGCTCGACGACCTTCCGCTTCCGGCCCTAATCGACGTCACGGTGGCTCCGGATGGGCGGCTCGACGTGACGGCACTGGCTGACCGTTTGGCCCGCTCGGTTCCCGGAGCCCGACTCGATAATCATGCGGCCTGGCTGACCGACCTACGTATGCTGGCCCACACCGCGCAAATGGTGGCGCTGGCTGTGGTGATGCTGGTGGGAGGCGCCGCTGTGGCCGCAGTAGTATTCGCGGTCCGCACCGGGCTCGCCATTCATTCGCCAGTGGTCGAGCTGCTCCACATCATGGGTGCCACCGACAACTACGTAGCGCGCCAATTTGAGGCCCACGTCATGGGATTGGCCCTACGGGGCGGCATGGTCGGGCTAGGATTAGCCCTGGTCACGGTTCTGGCTCTTCATCAAGCGACCGGAGATGCGTCCGCCGGCTTGCTGCCAGAAATGGGATTGGAGTCAACTGAATGGCTGGCGCTGCTGGCGGTGCCAGTGGTGGCGGCCTTGCTGGCAGTGGTGACAGCGCGCTGGACCGTGTTGCGTGCGCTGGTATCCCTGCCCTAAGGACACCGGGAGCATGACCATTCCCGAGCCACATCCCGAGCCACATCCCGAGCCGCGCCCAGAGCCATACAAAGCCAGGCGACGTCGCTGGCTGTTCCGGCTGACCAGCTCTGCGGCCATATCAATGACAATTTGGCTGGCCGGCTTGATTTGGTTCGCCGAAACCATTCCCCGCGATTCAGCTGCCGTCACAGGGCCAATGGCGGAGCGTCGCACAGACGCCATCATCGTGCTTACCGGCGGCCGCGGACGGCTGGAAACCGGGCTGGAACTGCTAGCCGCCGGGCGCGCGGCAAAACTGTTCATCTCCGGAGTCTACCACAGCGTCGATGTCCGCGAGTTGCTACGGGTATCGCGCCAAAAACCAGTCGAGACGGAATGTTGCATCGTCCTTGGCTATGCGGCCGACAACACCGCCGGCAACGCGACCGAGACCGCCACTTGGATGCGAGCTGAACATTTCACCTCGCTACGCCTAGTTACCGGCAATTACCACATGCGGCGCAGCTTATTGGAGTTCCGCAAAGCCCTGCCTGAAGCCGACATCGTACCCCATCCGGTGGCACCGCCCAACGTGCGGATTTCCGATTGGTGGCTATGGCGGCGCACGACAGGCTTGATCGTGATCGAATACAACAAGTATCTGATGGCGCTTGCCCGCCACAGCGTGTCCACCCTCTTTACTATGTTCGGGACCAAATGATCATCCTACGCTCCCTGCTATTCAACATCGCCTTTTGGGTGTGGATCACCGCTATGTGCGTGCTGCTGGCCTGGGTGCCATTGCTGCCGCGGCCACAGATGATGGCGGTCCTGCACTGGTTCATGCGAACCGTAGGCTTCCTGGAACGCACCCTGCTGGGTTTGCACTACGAGGTACGCGGGCGCGATAACCTGCCCAAAGGGGCCTATCTGGTGGCGGCAAAGCACCAGTCGGCTTGGGAAACCATGAAGTTACACCTGTTGTTTCCCGACCCGGCGGTAGTACTAAAGAGTGAACTGACCCGAGTCCCGGTCTGGGGCATGCTCGCGCGCAAGTCGCAAATGATCCCGGTTGACCGCGGCGCTCGCAACCGAGCCGTTGCCTCACTGCTCGACGGTGCCACCAAGGTAGCAGCCCAAGGCCGACCGATCGTAATCTTTCCCCAAGGCACCAGGACCGCACCCGGAAGCTACCACAGCTATCGCATTGGCGTCGGCCTACTCTACGATCATCTTAAATTACCGATCGTGCCGATGGCGCTCAATTCAGGTGTTTTCTGGCCGCGGCAGGCCTTCCTCAAGCGACCGGGAACCATCGTAGTTGAATTCCTGCCACCGATCCGACCCGGCCTGGAGCGATTTGAGGCAATGATTCAACTGGAAACCCGACTCGAGGCCGCAACAGACCGCTTGGTCATGGCCGAAGGCGGACCGGCCACCCAACGCCCAAAAGCCACGCCTAATATATCGACCGAAACCTAGCGGTTACGGCTCCTAACATTGGTCAAGACTTTTTTTCGTGGTCTGACCGACCAGTCGTCTCTGGACAAACCTGTGGATAACTCTGTGAATTAGGGGAGCGACTCGCAGGTTTTCCGGGCTCCATTCCGGGTCCGAACTTGGAATCAAAGCCTCTCATTCAGTGGGGCACAAATATGGCACAAAATATATTGCACTGCCCAAAAATATCTCTCGACTCTCCTTGAATCCTAGCAACGCCAAAAAAACCCTTTGTTTTCAATATACGTATTTTCCGATTCGCGTGGTTGAGTGTTGAAGTGAGAAAGGTCAGAGTTCTCAATTACAGCCTTCTCCCAGCAGATATGGTACTCATGTACAGGTCCCATACCGCTGAAAAACAGCCTGTGGACAAAACTTTTGCAGACACCTGACGGCGATTCGCAAAGGCGCTGGCTGGACCCGAATCGGGGGCATTTCCATCACGCGAGCCGCAACCCGACTGTTGCTGGAGGACTGTTGCTGGAGGCCTGATACCGCCGCCCGACATCGGCTATTTGGCGGCGTTTTGGCGGCGTTAGCATTTCAAAGTTAGGGTAAATAAAAACAAAGCCGAGAGTGTCGCCGGGGACCAAAAGTCACCAAAACCCCTTCTTCTTTGTAGTAGTCTTAGCTGCCGCTGCAATTGCAGCAGCATCGTCGTGTTTACGGGCCAATATCAAATGATTGGCAAAATTAATCTGAACATGAGGCTGAGGTGAGGCAAATATAGCGCGCAATCCGAAATCATTATCTATGGTCTTGACTGCCCCACCGACGGAAATCACATAGGGTTCAGTTTCGCTTGGCAGGAGAATGTCACACTGAAACATTTGGCCCGGGACCAGTTGGCCATCATATGGCTTGATCGAAAACGAGGATATCGTCAGACGAGACGGCTCGTATAGTTCGCCACTGATCCTGATAAGCGCCCCCCCAAACGGCACATCTCGGCCGGAAGCACCCTTGACAATCAGGAGCCGGGCAGCCATGAGCTTCTGCTTTGCCTCTCGCTCTTCTTCACTAACCGCAGTAGGAACTGCTGCTTCAGTTTTCTCTTTTACCACTGTCATCAATGGACCCCAATTATTCCTGCAACGTAAACGAGACAAGATATTATAGCACAAAGCACCCTAGAATCAACATCTACGAGTAGGAAGACTGACGAACTACCGCATCAAGCAGATCGCCAAGCTCATGATCAAAAATTCCTAACAGTTCCAAGTGCTCTACAGTATTGATTAAATAATCGATATTACTTCCGCTATCACCTACTGCACATCGTATCAACTTAGCCGATTCCTCTATATCCAATCCTATGCAATATTGAACATGGCTGATATCAACAACAAAAGCGCAAGCCATAACTAAAGCGCCTTCATCAAGACAAAGCTGCAACATCCTGGGACGATAAACATGTGTACTCATCTCTCGCGCCCAAAGCACATCAAGGACGGTCGGGACGGCAGCGGCGGAAACCCGGAACGCCATGCCGGAACAAGATCCACCACAATCAAGTCCGAACACTAACCCAGGGCATTCCGGGGTGCCGCGGTGGCGAATAGAATAGATACAGAAGCGGCGATGGTAGCCACGTAACAATGCTTGCCTTCGCTCAACAAAAGGAAACCCAGGATCCCACATCAGCGAGCCATAGCCGAATACCCAAAGGTCGGCATCATGAGGCAACGCTTGCGCGAAAGCGGCTGCGGTTAGAGGAGTGATGAAAGCTAAATCGTTGGACATGGCTAGGATATGATGGTTAGGGCATAAATGCTATAATGAGGTTTGCTAGCATTTTCAGTGACGCCGCGCTAGGGTCGCAAACACACGTCAGGGATACTCTGCATGCGCAAACTCCAGCTATCTGCAATTTCCCGCCCGGTCTTATTGGCGTCAATCGCTACCATCTTAATCGTCAGCGCATGGTCCGGCTGGTGGTGGCTAGCTGGGCATATACTGCGACGCTCCTTTGATGATTGGATAGCCACCGAACGTCAACAGGGGAGTGAGGTCAGATTCGGCGCGCTTGTCCTTTCCGGTTTTCCTCTGCGGGTATGTGCCACCGTGTCTGATCTGGCCATCATACGCAGCGATGGGTCGAGGTGGCACGGTCCTGAGGTGATGGTCGAGGCGCCAGCATGGCACATCACCACCTTGCATATGCGCCTTAACGGCCAGCACGACTGGCATTTACCCGCCGGCTCGGTAACAACCATAGCTTCCACCCAGGGCGGTGAAGGCTGGCTCACGCTAGGCGGTGCTGCCGGTTTCACCGATTTGCGCGCCCACTTGACCGGAGTTGTGATAATAGCCGAAGGAGAAGACGCAGCAGCAACGAACGTAGCCCGACTTGACTTGACAATCAGTGCTCCCCGGCAAGTCCCAAACAAAGCCACCGATACCGGCTTGATGATAACGATTGAGGTGGACAAAATCCTCATGCCGCCGAAATGGGAATTGCCACTCGGTCCAACTATCGAGTCGTTAGCCTTAATCGCCAGAGTAATGGGATTACCGCCTGCCTTCAACCAAGCTTCCCTTGCCGGCTGGAGCCAAGCTGGAGGCAATATCGTCATTGATAGTTTCAACCTGCATTGGGGACAGCTGGGATTGGGGGCCGAAGGTTCCCTAGGTCTCGATCAAATACTACAACCAATCGGCGCGCTGACCACCGAAGTCACCGGCGTCGGCGCGGCTATTGATGCCATGGTCGCAACCGGTTGGGTCAAAGCCAAGCAAGGACATACCGTAAAATCTGTACTAACCGGTCTAATGCCGCACGGCGAAGGCAAGGCACTCTTGCCCAACCCAGCCATCAAGCTGCCGCTTTCGCTCCATGATCGCTATATTCATGTTGGACCGTTCCGTTTAATGCAGGTGCCGCCCGTGACTTGGCCAATCGGGCCTAGCCCAACAGGAACTGGGCAACTTCCAGCGGCACTTAATAAGGTTTAACGACAACAAGACACTGGAGCCGCCGCCCCGCTTCAGGCATAATCAAATTAAGTTTTTTCCACACCACCTTAGGAGACTAACAAAATGCTGAAGCTCATAATATCCGCCTCATGGGTTATCGCCGTTTTCGTGATCGTCACGACTTGCATGCCTGTGCAAGCACAAAAAGCGGAAATTCCTGCCGAACCTAACCCCGCATGTGCCGCAGATGCCAAAAAACTTTGCACCGATATCAAGGGTAGTCCCGACAATATCAAGGTCGGTCCCAGCAATATTATCGATTGCCTCAAGAAAAATGCAGAGACGGTTACACCTGAATGCAAGGTAGCGCTTACCGCAACTAAGCCGCCCGTTGCTCAGTCCCCGTGCAAAGCCGATATAGAAAAGCTGTGCCCCGCAATCGAACCTGGCCAGGGTCGCTACGCGGAATGTCTGCACAAGAACATGGCGATGCTATCTGCTCAATGCCGAGTTTATCAGATACGGATTCGGGACTAATGGGTTGAATAGTATTTATGGGAGCAAATTCCACAACCGTTCAGAACTTGGTGGCTCCATTAGCCCGTCTGGATCATGAATGAGAGAATGTTAACAGACCCTGGCCAAGCCGAGGGGGCAGCGGCGGTTGCCCCGTTGGTTCCCCCGTTGGTTGCCGCGCCTTTCGCGACTTGCGCTGGCGACGCTTCGTTGCGTGCGCTTGCCCGCGCCAATGCTTATGCTATTATAGCTCTTGTACTGATACTATTGACCATCAGCGGCTTGGCGCTATGGTCATCCTACCAAGGCAGCCTGCGTGAGGCTGAAACCCGCGCCGCCATGACCAGCACCGTTTTGGCCGAACAGATCGACCTCTCGCTGATCGGTCTGGACAGTATGCTCCAAGGTCTTGGCGAACGATTGACGACCACGGGGTCATTCAACGACAAGGCCTTCAGCAACTACCTTGCCCGGCACTATAGCGACATGGTAATTTTGCGCGGGGTTAGGGTGGCAGACGCTGACGGCAAAGTTTTCCTAGACTCGCAGGCAGCTGAACGCGGAATTAATGTCAGAAATTACTTGTACTTCAGCGCCCATCTCGGCCAATCAGATACAGGGCTGTACATAGGTGCACCGGTGTGTAGCAGCGACGGTTCTAGTTGGAGCATTCCGTTATCAAGGGCGATATTAAGCCCCGATGGTAGCTTGC
>JBAXKX010000125.1:0-8539 GCA_037135115.1 Rhodospirillaceae bacterium | reverse complement strand
GAGGTGGACAGATTATGAGGTGGACAGATTATGAGGTGGACAGATTATGAGGTGGCCCTTCCGTGTCGCCCCATGGACCTGCGAGCCACGAGTATTGGGTTCAAGTCTATCCTGGCCGGAACCGAAGGCGGCCTTGGCCCGAAGAGTTTGCGAAGTTGGATTAAGGATTTAAACCGCCGTTACCAGAAATTGCTCCCTTACCGCAAGCAATAGCTGTGCTGCGACCACCTCCAACTCTGCGACCAGCTGCCTAGCCTCCTCAAGCGCCCCGGCTCTACATGCAGAGTTAACCGCCCGACCAAGTAGGGGTAGCCGGGAATTTCCGAAATAGCCCGACGTACTGACCAGATCATGAGCATCTCGCGCCAAGGCGCGCAAATCTCCATCGGCCGCAGCGGCGTGCATACGCTGTACCCGTCTGGATGAGTCAGCAATGAAGTCCTGAATCAGCTCACTGAACTTCGCTGGCGCAAGATCAGACTTTATCCCCCACAGTATGCTGTCATCCAATAGCCGAACCTGGGGAGCATCCTGAACCTGACTGGCTGGCGCATTTATCCAAATTGCAACCTTGGCCAGGAAAACAGGCATATCTATCGGTTTTGCGATATAGTCGTCCATTCCTGCGGCGGCGTATTCGCCCTCGATCCCGGTAAAGACGTTAGCGGTCATGGCTACAATCGGAATACGCGCCTTTGCTCCTTCGAGCGCTCGAATCAACCGTGTCGCCTCCAAACCATCCATGTCAGGCATCTGAACGTCCATTAAGATCAGATCATAGTCGGTGGACTTGACACGTTCGACGGCTTCCCGACCGTTGTTGGCAATATCAATACCATAACCGTACTTGGTCAGCATCAAGAAGGCGACGCGCTGGTTGATAATGTTATCTTCGGCCAGCAGAATGCGCTTGCCACGTCCTTGCGGTTCTGGCAGATTTGGGTAAGTTAGGTCGACAAATGGTGATATCCCACTGATGAACCCCGGCTTTGCCCCCAGTCCCAGTCCTAGGCCCAGCGCCTTGACAAGTGCATCATGCAACGCATGGCACGACGCTTGCTTGACAACGACACCTTCGAACCCCGCCGCCATCCTCACTGGATCGCTGAGTGCTCCCATTGGTAGCAACAGCATAAGCTTGGCGTTGGCGGTCGAGGACAAGAAGCGAAGTTGCGTCGTCATAAGAAAACGATCATTAATGGGCACGGTATGATCGACCAGCACAATATCGAAAGGAGCTTCGACCATCACAGCCTGCTCCAGATCGGGTAGGGGATAGGCCAAATTTAATACATAAATGCCTAGATCACGCAGTTGACGGGTTAAATTCTCGCGACCAAACACAAAATCATCAATAATCAGGGCACGCTTGCCAACTAGCAATGGCTTGGGGTGAGCGCACAGCACGTTATCATCCGCAGGTCGCATAGGAATCGTAAACCAAAAGGTACTGCCCTGCCCTGGAACCCCTTTGGCGCCGATCCGTCCGCCCATCAATTCGATAAGTTGGCGACAGATAGCTAGGCCAAGACCGGTACCGCCAAAACGTCGGTTGATCGAACTATCGGCCTGGGTGAATTTCTCGAACAGACGCCCAGCGGTCTCCTCAGTCATGCCGATGCCGGAATCGACAACCCGGCACCTCACATCGACCAAACCATCAAACCCCGGTTCGCCATCGACCTCGATAGCGACACCGCCGCTGTTAGTAAACTTAATGGCATTTTCAATCAGATTAAGAAAAATTTGCCGCAATCGGGTCGGATCGCCGAGAAATGCCCGATGCAACCGCAATGAGACATAAGGCACAATTTCAATGCCCTTCTCCAGACCCTTTGCAGCCATTAAATGGACCACCGATTCCAACACGCGATCGATCCGGAAGGGAATAGTTTCGAGATTGACCTGCCCGGCCTCAAGTTTTGAGATGTCCAGAATATCGTTGAGAATTGTCCGCAACACTCCAATGGACTCGCGAATGCCCTCGGCGCACTCCCGCTGGTCAGCATCAAGGTCGGTAGTCAGCATCAGCGCGTTCATGCCGATAATGCCGTTAATCGGGGTGCGAATCTCGTGGCTCATATGGGCTAAGAAATCAGATTTAGCGCGGTTGGCCTGTTCAGCCAGCTCCTTAGCCTTAGTCAATGCAAGTTCGGTTGTCCGCAGGGTCGCGTTAGCGGCCTGTAGTTCCTGATTAGCCCGATGCAGCTCCTCGACCATCCCAGCCCGGGCTTCGGCGACCTCCATGTCCCGTCTGGTCTGGGCCAGTTCCACCTCCTTGCTGAGAAACTCGTCCATGATACGTCGATTCTCATCATGAAGAGATTTGCGACGGAGCAAGGCCCGGATGCGCGCACGAATAATTTCGATGTCGCCCGACTTGCCGACAAAATCATCCGCGCCAGCCTCAAGGCCGCGCATCATGTCTTCCTTGGTTTCTCGGCTGGTAAGCATAACGATCTGGAACAAACGGTCGCGCTTGCGCCGGATGGCGTCAAGTTTGAGACAGAGTTCAGTTCCGGTCATGTCGGGCATGATCAGATCGACGACCAGACAGTCAAAGTCACTTACCTCAACTAGCCTCAGAACTTCGGCACTATTGTCGACAGCAGTGACGTCATAACCATCCTGCTCAAGTTGTTCACGCAAATATTCAAGATAGGTCGGACTGTCATCTACTATCAGTAATCGTGAGCGGTTAGGTGAAGACTCTAATCCGGCGAGATTGCTACGACGGGGCGACTTGCGCAGCAACGCACCGATACGCATCAGCAAGACGTCAGTGTCGGCAGATTTCGACACATAGGCATCGGCCCCACTTTCCAGCCCCATCCGTTCCGTCTCGGCACCGACGGCATCGGTCAGCATCAAGAGCGGTATCTCACGGGTCCGCAATGTCATTCTGATCTGGCGCGCGAATTCATCACCATTCATGCGCGGCAGCCGGTAATCAACAATGATCAGATCGGGTAGCCAGTCTCGTATCCGGTCTAGCGCGTCTTCAGCAGAAAAACAGCACTCGACATTCCAGCCCTGCTCTTCCAGCAAGAATTGCAATTGTAGCGCCTGGGTCCGTGAATCCTCGACAATCATCAGATGAGGGGGAGGTGCGGTCATATCATCCTCGCCGGAATATCAACCAGATGAAGTAGCCTGGAACCGATCGCGTCAAGCGGCAGCTCGGCCATCACCGCCCCGTATTGAACGGCCACCGCCGGCATCCCATAGACCACTGCGGTCGATGCGTCCTCGGCGATGGTGAAGCCGCCGGCCTGACGCATCGCCAGCAATCCGGCGGCACCGTCATCTCCCATACCGGTGAGCAACACCCCGATCGCACGCGCTCCGTAACTCGCAGCCATGCTGGAGAACAGCACCGTTCCCGAAGGCCGTTGCGTGCTGACCTGAGCATCGCGGCCAAGATGAAACATGCTTCTTCCAACCCGAAGATGGTGACGGGCAGGCGCAACGTAAACATGACCAGGGCGAGGCACCTCGCCATCCTCTGCTAGGCTTACCGGCAAGCGAAGCAGACTACCCAACCACAAGGCGAAGCCGCCGACGAAATCATCCCCAATATGTTGCACCACACATACCGGCAGAGGAAAATCAGCCGGCAACGCGCTAAGAACCTTGACCAGCGCGTTCGGGCCGCCGGTCGATGCCACCAGTCCCAGCAACTGGTATGGGCCTTCTGTCCCGGCCGACACCGCTCTCAACGCCGGCATTCCGATCTGAGCCGGAAACGCCCTCGCCATTGCAGGAGTCTGAAAACGCTGGCGGACGACCCTGACCTCACTCATGATGTAGAGCTGAGTACATATGTGTTTAGCGATGCGCTCATAATCGTCGTGGGTAGTTCCAACCGGTTTTTCCACCACGCTGAGGGCACCAGCACGTAGCGCGTTCATCGAGATATTGAGCGACTCATCCTCAATCGCCGAGGAGATTACCACGATCGGCGTCGGCCGTTCGCTCATAATCCGCCGGGTGGCTTCAAGACCATTCATGCCCGGCAGACGGATATCCATGGATATAACATCCGGGGCGACATCATCGAGCATGGCCAGCGCCTGCTCGGCGCTAGTCGCGGTACCGGCCAGAGTAAGATGTGGGTGCCGTTCGATGATGTATTCGAGCGCGGTCCGGACCACCAGCGAGTCCTCGACGATGAGTACTCGAACTTTCTTTTTGGTTGATCTCATAGTAGCTGCTCGATTGCGTCCAGTAGCTCGTGTTGGTCAAATCGCTTCTTGATGATATAGGCATCGGCTCCGAGGTCGAGCCCACGCTGCACATCCTCCGGGTTGTCATGCGAAGTTACCAGAATAACCGGAATTGATTTAAGCGTACTGTCACGCTTGATCATATCGAGCAGCACCAGCCCGTTCATGCGCGGCATCTCGATATCGCTGATCACCAAATCCACCGGGTTCTGGCGCAACTCGGCCAGGGCGTCCACACCATCAACCGCAAGCCGAACGCGGAACCCTTCAGCTTCGAGAATGCTCTTTTCCAGGGTACGAGTGGTCACGGAATCGTCAACTACCAGAATAGTGCGGGCGGTCGGCGGTGCGACGACCCGTGCCTTCGCCGTGAACAAGCCATCGGCGCTACCGGAAGCCGGAGCCTCGAACAGCACGGCTGGATCCAGGACGAAGGCGACGTCGCCCTTATCAAGCAGGATGGTCCCCATCACCGAACGATCGGCCCCCATCATGGGATCACCGATCAAGCAGTCGCGAACCTGAAGCAAGGCATCAACGATCAGGGCCAAGCGCCGTCCGGCAAGGCGCAACACCATCATCGGCTGGACGGTGCCGATACTAAGCTCCGGAGCCGCGCCGACCCCGAGCATCCGGTGGAGCGAGGTCAACGGCACCATCTTGGAGTCGATAATGATCATCGGCCGCCCCTCGACCATGATGACTTGCTCGGCCCTGACATGATACAGCCGTTCTACAGTAAAACTTGGAACTCCGTAGGTTTGGCCAGCGCAGGTGACCAGCAACAGGTGCTGCCGCGAGACAGTCAAGGGCAGGATGACCTCAACCACCGTGCCAGCATCGGGCGCGGGTCGAATATCGATGACCCCGCGCAGCCGGCTCACCGCCGCGTGCAGAACCGACAAGCCAACACCCCGACCAGATAGGGTATCAACCTCTACCGCTGTGGAAAAACCGGAGCGCAGCAACAGACGCGACAAGCTTTCAACTGGTGCCGCCGCCGCCTCCTCCGCAGTCATCAGGCCGGACTCAACGGCAACCTTGGCAATACGGTTATAATCCAAACCACGGCCATCGTCGGTGACCATCACCGTCAATCGTCCACCAGCGGTGCTCAGGCAAAGACCAATCCGCGCCTCGGCCGCCTTGCCGCTGGCAATCCGCTCGGCTGGAGGCTCGATACCATGGCTGACCGCATTACGCAGCACATGCATGACCGGATCCTTGAGCTGCTGAAGGATCAGCCGATCAACCTCAACCTCCAATCCGCTGACCTGGACAGCGATCTGTTTGTCATGCTCGCGGGCAATATCACGAACCATTTTACGAAAACCACCGAATACATGCTCGGCCGGCACAGTACGGAGACGCTGCACGTCACTCTGAAGATGATCGGCCAGCTGAAGCAACGTCCACTCGCCACGCTCTGCAGACTTCGCCGCCCGGCTCACGATGCGAGTAACCGTCGCGACCCGAGTTTCCATGGCCTCAACATGAGTGGCAATCCGTCCATATGCCGGAGTAGTGGCAAGCTGGCGCAACTGTCGGCCGAACACTTTGCGAAAGCGCTCCCAGTCATGAAGAGCTTCGGTCAGGTCACGGTGTACCTGGCGAATTTCGGCGCTCCTGCCGCTGTGTCGGGAAATCTCGGCGGCAAGCCGACCGCTCGATAGTAATAATCGGTCGAGGCTGGCGGCATCGACCCGCATCATTTCCTCGCCCCTCAAAGCATTGAGGCGGGCGGGCGGCGTTGGCTCAGGTTCCATCGTCGTATCAACCAGCGAAATACTCTGTATAGTATTCTGTTTACTGAGTACTAGTTCCGGCTTCAAGGAGGGTTCACCACCGAGCAGGCGATCGAGTGGCGCAAGATCGGGAACAAAAGCCGGTGCGGCGGTATCCGCAGCCAGGGCGACGATATCCTCAACTTGGTCAAGTGTCTGATGGATGATCGGCACACTAACACCGTCAAGAACTGCCCCGCCCTTCTGGACCAGCACCAGCAACGATTCGAGCCTATGGGCAAGCATCTCAACGGAGCGCATGTCTACAGCCCGAGCAGCGCCCTTAAGGCTATGCGCCCGGCGGATAATCTCGGTCAACCCCCTTTGATCGACCGTCCCCCTTTGATCGATCATAGCGGTGTCGTCGCCGACCATCGGCAGCAACTGGCGGATCGCCGCCAAATGCTCCCGGTACTCGACATCAAATGCGGCCAGCAAGCGCTGGCGGATATCCTTCATAGCCGGTACAGGCT
This sequence comes from Rhodospirillaceae bacterium, assembly GCA_037135115.1. Lineage (GTDB taxonomy): Bacteria > Pseudomonadota > Alphaproteobacteria > Azospirillales > Azospirillaceae > BOG-933. Next base: position 2,056 of record JBAXKX010000125.1, on the reverse strand, counting down.
CACCGCCCGTGAGAGCTGCTGGCCCAGGGCGCTGAGATTGGCGGCGGCACCGTCAAGTTGCCGGGTGCTGTCCGTGGTTTGTTTGCTGGCCTGACGAATGTTCTGAAGCGCCTGCATGGTCTGTTCGAGGCCGATCTGATGCTGATTAGTCGCAGCGACTATTTGCTGAAAAGTCTGGACGCTGATCTGGATATTGTCGGACATGTCATGAATAGTCCGTTGCGTGGTATCGGTTTGCTCCTTACCATAGGCGACGCGCTTGACTGCCTCCTCGGTCAGCATCACCGACGAATTGATGCCACGCTGAATCTCGCTCAGAATGGTGCGGACCTGAGAGGTCGCGTCCTTGGCTTGATCGGCCAGATTCTTGATTTCGGCAGCGACGACCGCGAAGCTGCGGCCGTGCTCGCCAGCTGAAGCTGCCTCAATCGCGGCATTGAGCGCCAGCAAATGCGAGCGTTCAGCGATATCATTAACTGTGATAATAATTTCGCCGATAGCCTGAGTTTTCTCGCTGAGCATGACTATGTTCTCAGCCACCGATTCTGCCTGATCACGAATGGCATCCATCGCCCTAGTCGCGTCCTCTGCGGCATGAAGGCCGGCGTGGCTGGCCTGAACCGCAATCTCGGCGGCAGTGGCCACCTCTTTAGCGCGCCTGGCCATCTGAACGCCGGACTGGGTAATCTCGTCCAGAGTAGCCGAGGTTTCCTGGACAGCGGCCAATTGCTCCTCGACTCCCGCCGCCTGTTGCTGGGTTGATGCGCGAATCTCGGCCGTCGCCGAATTCAGATTCTCAGTCGCGGATCGGGTCTGAGTAGCGATTTCACGCAGGTTGGTGGTCATAGTGGTCATCGCGACCGCGAGATCCTTGAACTCATCATTGCTAGAAACCGTGATGGTCCGGTTAAGGTCACCGATGGCCACCGCATTAGCCAAGGTAACAGCCTTGGTAAAACCCCACGAGATGGAAAGCACCAACCAGACACCGGCACCAATGGTAACCACCATAATCAGTGCCACGGTGATCAAAAGCGATAAACGGAGTCGAAGCGCAAGCTCCTTGGCGTCGGTACTGGCCCCAGCCATCACGCTCCTGGCGATATCGACGACTGCATCGATTTGTTTTTGAAGTTCGGCCGCCACGACCCGGGCTTCACCCTGTGATAGGTCGGTTGCGTGAATGTTGCTGTTCTCCCTAGTCAAAACGGTAATCACGTCGTGAACATTGCGCCAATGCGAAAAATGTGAACTAATATCATCTATAAAATGTTGATCCGGGCCGATCAGCATTTGATTAAGTGCGGGGAAAAGTGATTTGGCGGTTTCTAACCGCTCTTCACCCAACTTGATCGCAACTTCAGTACTGGCATCATCGGGGGCCAGGATGGCCGTCCGTTCGTACTTCATCGCTGACTGAATATAACTGGAGATGCGTACCGCCAGCAATGACAAGCGCAGCCGCTCAACAGGCACCACCGCATTCGTTAAGTCGGCCCGTTCGCCAAGCTGCCGCAAAATAGCCTGTACATCCTGGAATTCCTTCTCGCCTTCGCCCATGCTTTTGACCATGGCATGAGTCAGGCTGTTGCTTTTTGCGAAAACCCGAACTCGATCCTGGATTGCATCATACCGATTTAATGTCTCCTGAAGTTTTTCAAGGTTTCTTCTATTTTCATCGGTGGCAATATCAAATAATTTCTTGGTTGCCTCGTGAGCTTCCTTTCGATCCTTAAGAATTTCAGCATCACGGCTTAATATTTTCTCGTCCCGCGTCTCCAGTAACATGTCTTTTTCGTCGCGGACGGACATATCAATGGCATGCCTGATATCATTCGCAAACACGATGCGATCGGTAAAAAACCCGGCCAAACTGCTGGCAGTTTCATCAAGCCGGTTGATTCCATCTCTTGCAACCAGGGCCATACCTCCCGTGAGAAGGATGACCAGCACGAAAGAGGCTATCAGTTTGGCCTTCACTGTAAAACGCATAGGGCTGTCCTTCCGAGGGTTTAAGCCTGTCCATGGATCCTCGCTCTGATCTTATCCAGATTAA
>JBAXKX010000124.1:0-8560 GCA_037135115.1 Rhodospirillaceae bacterium | reverse complement strand
GGCTTGGAGTCTAACCATTAGTAGGGGTTCATGATGGTATCGGGGCCATATGGAATCGGGGCCACCGAGTCAGGAGCGGCCTCGTGACCATAATAAAATTACTGAGGAATAATTTAAAATGCTTCTTGATAGTCCGTCCACATGACATAAATTGTGATTGGTTGGTGATATAGATCCTATGAAATATTTGCTGACGAAGAGCCTGGGTTAATGTAAAGTGGTGACTATGCGGTGCTTGTGGCCACCGGATCGCTTCCTCAGCGGTTCGACTGCCCAGTGCCGTCGGAGGGTATCGGGATGGCAAATATTGGCGCAAGCGGTGACGGTCAAGGCATCGCCCCGCCGACGACTGAAGATGTTACTGAAATATATGACGCTATCAGCCTCCACCAACAGTGGTTTTCGAATCGCGGTGGCAGGCGTGCCGAGTTATCTTTTCGCAATCTTTCCGGGATTAGTCTGAAAGGCTGTAATCTGGCTGGGGCGAGACTTATTGGAGCTATTCTTACCGGGGTTGATCTTTCAGAAACCGACCTGACCGGGGCCAATATCAGGAACTCTGATATGCGCCGCTCTTCGTTAAGGGGCGCGTCGCTGCGCGGTGCTGATGTCGTCGGTGCCAACCTTGCTGACGCCGTCCTGGATAGGGCCAATCTGTCCAAGGCGAAGATGAGCGGTTGCGATTTTACCGGGGCGAGTTTGGTCGGTGCTAATCTTTCTGATTCGGACTTTGCCAAAGCCACCTTGATTGGAGTTGACCTGCGGGATGCCGACTTGCACGGAGCCTCGTTCGCCAAGGCGGTGGTCGATGCGGTGACGGTTGCCTTGTGTGAGGCTGCGGGCGTCGTTATGCCGGTTGGCTCTATTGGTCCGGACTATCGGGAGATCAGTGTCGAAGAATTTGTGATGTCGATTGTTCGTCACGAATTGTGGATCGCCAGCAGCGGCAATTTGGGGGCTAGGCTTGACGTTGACATGGTTAAGGTTCCCGCCCTGAAGATGACGGGGCGGCATCTCGGTGGCTCCAGATTGCGTCGGTGCAAGATAGAAGGTGGCTCCTGGCTCGGGGTAGACCTTAATATGGCAGATCTTTCATTCACCGACTTGTCGGGGCTTGATCTGGACCATGCCAAGTTGCGTGGCGTCATTCTCCGCCGGGCCAATCTCAGCCACACTAATCTTACGGCGGCTATTTTCGACCCGGTTCCGCTTGTCATCGGCCAAAGCTTCGCGGCGTCAAATCTCGAAGGGGCGGTTCTTGCTCATGCCATGCTTGCTAACGCCTCTTTCAGCGGTGCTAACCTGCGGTCTGCTAGTCTGCAAGGATGTTCTATGGCCGGGGCGTCGTGGGAAGGTGCTGACATGGAGGGCGCGCGCTGGTAAGGTGCGTCTGGTTCGGCCTTGTCGCCGTTTCGGGGCTAGATAATGACAAAAAAAGCGGAACTCTGGGTAGCGTTCGCTGAAGGCGAGCTTACCTGCTCGGTTACGGTCAACGATGCCCCTGGTGGGGCATTCCTAGAAATTGATATGTCAGGGATGTTCTCGCCAAGATACGGATACGTCCACGATATGATTATGGATGTAATTGGTCATTCTGTTTATGACACGGTATTTTTGGATGTAACAAAACTCATGTTCTTCAGTGGGGATGTCGTTAACGATTGTGCTGTCGAGCAGTTACTTACATTTGTAACTTACTTTTGCGACAACAAAAAAGAACTACACTTGCTGTTGGAAGAGGGTTGCATCAAGGATGTTCTAAAAAAGGACTTGGTGGGTCGCCGTAAGCACTCACTAGCCATAGGCGATAGCAAGTCGGTTGCTGCGGCAAAGTACGATCTCGACCACAGTAGGGCTAGGCATTAAATGCAATATGACTGATGACAGGCTGGGCAAGGCCATCGAGTGGTTGAGCCAGGGTCGGCGAGTGGCACTTGCGACAGTGATCAGGACTTGGGGCTCGTCGCCGCAACCGGTCGGCAGTCAGATGTTGGTCGATCACAATGGGGCTATGGACGGCTCGGTATCTGGCGGCTGCGTTGAAGGCTCGGTAGTTGCTCAGGCCATGCTCGCAATCGAGGATGGCGAGGTCCGTTTGATAAGCTACGGGATCTCCAACGAAATGGCGTGGGAGGTCGGCCTTACCTGTGGCGGTCAGCTTGATTTGTATCTGGAGCCGCTAGAAGAGTCGTCACTGAAGCGGGCCTTGCTTGCGCGTTTGATGGCTGCCCGCGCCGACAGGTGCCCGGTGGCGCTGCTTACTGATCTGACCACTGGCTTGAAGACTCTGGTCCTTGATACACCGGGCCATGGTGTTTTTATGATTCATGGCGGCTTTGGCCTTGATGAAACGGTGTTGGCCGATGTTCGCCGTTGCCTTGCCCTTGACCGTAGCGCCTTGCTATTGCACGGAGAAGATGGGCGGCTGTTTGTTCATGCTTTCAGCCCGGCGCGCCGCTTGATGATCGTCGGCGCCGTTCATATCGCGCAATCGCTGGCACCGATGGCGCGGATGGCTGGCTTCGAGGTGGTGGTTATCGATCCCCGCAGCGCCTTTGCCACGGCTGGGCGCTTTCCCGATGAGGTGCTCTGCGAGTCGTGGCCTGATCAGGCGCTGGCCGTCCTAGCGTTTGGGTGTCGCGATGCTGTGGTTGCCCTAAGTCACGACCCCAAGCTCGATGATTCGGCCCTGGTCGCAGCCTTGCAGGCACCGGTGTTTTATATAGGTGCCCTCGGCAGCCGGGCCAGCCATGCAAAACGGTTGGAGCGGCTACGCGCTCAGGGCATTGGTGAAGCCGACCTGTCTCGCATCCACGGGCCGGTTGGTCTTGCGATCGGGGCGAAAACTTCGGCGGAAATCGCGGTGTCGGTGCTGGCCGAACTAGTCGCTGTGTCTAGTCGCTGTGTCTAGTCGCTGTGTCTAGTCGCTGTGTCTAGTCGTTGTGTCTCGTCGTTGTGAATAGCTGCCTATAAATCCGGAACCTAAGCAGTTTTTACCAATTCAGCCATTCCTCGATCAAGCGGCGCGAGATTGAGTCGGTTCGTGGCAGGCGGAGGTTGCCTCCACCCGCTGCGGCGACCATCACCGAGCTGCGTTCGAACCACCTAGCATCCTCCATCTCCTCTTGTTGCGGTGTTATCGCGTAACTGGTAGCGCGAGCATGGAAGCCGATCATCAACGAAGATGGAAACGGCCATGGTTGCGATGAATTGTAGCAGATGTCGGTCACCCGCACGCCGGTTTCCTCGAATACTTCGCGCGCCACTGCTTCTTCCAGGCTTTCGCCGGGTTCGACGAAGCCAGCTAACGTCGAGTAGACTCCGGGGGCAAAGCGGGGCTGGCGCCCGAGCAAGCAACGGTCGCCGTCATGGACCAGCATGATTACCGCTGGATCGGTGCGCGGGAAGTGAGGCGTATGGCATTCCGGGTTGCTGCATAACCTGACGTGACCCGCTTCAGTGGAGCGGCACGGCTGACCGCATCGCCCGCAGTACTTGGTCCTATGGTGCCACCATATCAAACCGCGAGCATAAGCGGCGATGCTGGCCTCGTTGGCCGGTAGCAGAACACCAACCGAGCGCAATTCCACGAATCGACCGCAGCCGACCAGTGACGGGTGTGTTTCTGGGTTTTTCAGCTCCGATAGGTCGATTACGAACCAAGCCTTATTGTCATAAGTGCCGAGCAGGGCAATCTCGAGTCCAGAAGACATGGTCTGGCTCCAGGCCGCTAGGTTCCAGGCAGCAGGGCACCAGGCCACTGGCAGTGCAACCAAACGCGGTCCTTGCGAGTCGTGGTCGTCGATGAGGGTAAGGCCACGCCAGATAGGCAGTAGTCGCGATTCGGGGGCCTGCCATTGTGCCGCAAGCCAGCTTTCGTCCTTGCGCCTGGTCGCCACTCGATCAAGCTGACCGCCAGCGTAGAGATTATCGGGCATTATCAAAACATTAGCCTTGCTATGACCCGGAGCCAGCCGCCATATTGCAACATCAAGGGGCCGTCACGGTGTTTTTAGTTTCCGCCCGCGTGCCATGCGGATACTATTATCTTTTACATAATTAAATGTACGCGCGTCATGGCTTTCAATTGTCCCGCCCATCTGATCGCCATGGCCGAACGCTTGGTCGATGCTAGCGGCCCGGTCGTTCGCCGGTATTTTCGTTCAGTAATGAAGGTCACGGACAAGCCCGACTCGTCGCCGGTTACTGTGGCCGATCGCGAAGTTGAAAGCATGATACGGACCATTATTGGGGCACAGCGTCCTGATGATGGCATCATAGGCGAGGAGTTGGGCAATAAAAATCCCGGTGCCGATTATGTTTGGGTTATCGATCCTATCGACGGCACCAAAGCATTCATTACCGGCCGTCCAATTTTCGGTACCCTGGTCGCACTCTTGCATAAGGGACTGCCGATTCTCGGGATTATTGACCAGCCGGTAATCGGCGATCGCTGGGTTGGTGCCACTGGCCGTCAAACCACCCTCAATGGCCAAGCGGCCAAAATACGCAGCTGCGACTCGGTGGCTGCGGCGATACTGGGGGCGACCACTCCCGAGATGTTCTTGGGTGACGATGCCGCTGCGTTCCGCCGGATTTCGGCCGCTGCTAAGTTTACAATCTACGGTGGCGACTGCTACGGTTACGGCTTGCTGGCCTCGGGGTTTCAGGATCTGGTAGTCGAGTCCAGCCTTAATCTCTATGATTTGGCCGCTTTGGTTCCGGTGGTCACCGGGGCAGGGGGGGTGATGACCGATTGGCTGGGGCGACCGCTTGATCAAGCCAGCGACGGCCGGGTGATCGCCGCTGGTGACGCTAGGGTCCATGCTGAGGCGCTGAGCTTGCTGCGCTAAAAAGACGCCCCTTACTTTGATAGCGGAGGTTGCGTTTGTGGCATCGCTGTTGCGGCGTCGAGCTCGAGTTTGCCGGCCGTCTCCTCAATCCGTTGCCGGACATATGGCAGCCACGGGGCGTTGGCCGGGCTGGCAGCCATCTGCTTGACCCAGCGGTCGAGGGCTCCCTTGAAATCCCCAGCCTGGTACCGTGCCAGTGCTAAAAAATAAGTCGAACGAGGATCGCCGGGTATGCTGGCTAGTATCGATTCGAATAACTTGATTGCCTCCTCGGGCACCTGCCCCTGGTTGACAATGGTTAACGCCTCAGCGAGATTGCCCAGGATTTCGGGGCCAGTAATGTCGGGGCTAGTAATGTCTGGATAAGCGGTGGCCAGCCTTGCCGCCTGTCGCCATGAGGTCACCGCCTCATCTTGTCGTCCGAGCTTGCTCAGCGACTGGGCCAGCAGCACCCAGCCATCAAGGTCGTCCGGCTTGGCCTTGAGTCGCTGGGCCAGGCGGGCGACCGCCTCCAGTATTTGGGGCGTGGGAACCATCGTCGACAATGCGGCGGCGCGCTCGGCCAACGGTTGAGCCGGCAGGTCGGGTCGGCCTAATGCTAGATACACCACAACCGTACTGACCGGTATGAGCGTCATGACGGCCAACGCGGCAATTTTGTCAACCCAACTCGGGCCAGTCGGTTCTAGTACTGCGGTGATTTCAGATGGGGCGGTGGCGGCCAGGAGGCGGCGGCCAATTTCGGCCCGACTTATTTTGGCCGGTCCTGGCTCGATCAGGCCACGCGCAAGGTCGCGCTCGATCTCGGCCAACTGGTCGCGGTAGACCTCCAGATCATAACTGACGCGCCCGGTGATCGGTCGACGGCGGCGTAGCAATGGGGACACCATTGGCAGTACGGCCAGCACCGTTATTAAGGCGGCAATGATCCAAAATAAATTCATCGAAGGTTCACCCCTGGTCGCCCAGTATCCGCCGTAATTGTTCTTCCTCTTCACCGCCAAGCGCAGGTGGATCCTTCGCAATCTGCCTGGCGCGCAACCGTTGGGCGATGGTCGCCACTCCGGCCAACAGCACCGCCGGTGGCCCCAGCCACAATAGCCAAGTGTTGCTTTGGAACGGCGGGTTTAGCCGGGCGAAGTCGCCATAGCGATCGGTGATGTAGGCGACGACGGCGCCGTCGCTATCGCCTTTCGTGAGCCTCTCGCGTACTACCAGCCGCAAATCGCGAGCCAACGGCGCATTGCTGTCGTCAATCGACTGATTCTGGCAGACCAAACAGCGTAAATCCTTGCTGATTTCGCGCGCCCGCGATTCCAGCTTGGGGTCGGCCAATACTTCGTCGGGCTGCACCGCCAAGACTGCGGCGGCGGGTACCACCAATGCTGCGAGGGCCAGCAATAGGACCGTGATCCGGTTTGTAATCATTTGCATCCTCAGGCTGTGGTCGCCCATTAATAACAATTGTTCTCAATAAAGTAAACTAGCGGCGACATAGCCTAGGGCCACTGCGAACAAACCGACAGTGAGAGTTAAAAAAATGTAGAGCATGCCGATCGCAAAATCACCCTCAATCATCATGTCGAGGAGCTGAAGGCTGAAAGAAGAATAGGTCGTAAAGCCGCCGCAAATGCCAACCATTAGCAATAGTCTTGTGTCTCGGGTGATGTAATCCAGCGGCAGATTGGCGACAAAGCCGATAACCAGCGAGCCGGTGATGTTGATGAATAAAGTTGGCCAAGGAAAGTTAACCGGCATCAGCACAAATGGATAGAGGTTAACGTCGAACTCGTGAAAAGTTACCGAAAGCCAGTGCCTAGCCACGCTGCCCAGCGCGCCGCCTGCTGCTACAAGGAGATAGTCTGGCATATTCAGTCCGTTCGCGGGCGTGTATCTACGGTTTCAGAAGCGGCGGTTTCTAACGTAATGCTTTCAGTTTTGGCAAAATCGTCTTTTCCGCCTCGTCTAGCGTAAGTGGCCCGACATGCTTGTAACGGATGTGGCCCTTGCCATCAATGACGAAAGTTTCGGGCACGCCATACACCCCGAAATCGATGGCAACCCTTCCATCGCGGTCGGTACCGATGGAGCGAAATGGATCACCCTGGCTGTGGAGCCATTCTAAAGCATCCTCCGACTTATCCTTATAGTTCAATCCGCGCAACGAAACGCCTTGTTCACGAACGATTTGCATCAGAACTGGCTGCTCAGCCCGGCATGGAGCGCACCAAGAAGCGAAGACATTGAGCAATTGAGGCTCGCCGGTTGCAAGGTCGCTAGCGCTTAGTCCATGCATAAAGCCAGGCAGCGGCGGTAGCTCAAAAGGCGGCACCAGCTTGTCAATAAGTACCGATGGTAATACGTGCGGGTCACGGCCCAGTCCGGCCGCAAAATAGACACTCAGTGCGCCGAACAGCAAAAATGGCAATAGGAAGGTCAACTTACGTGTAACTATGGGCGAAATCATGGCCGCTATCCCTGAAACTTGCGCACCACTAGGACCGCATTCAATCCGCCAAAGGCAAAAGAGTTGGAAATGGCAACATTTATATTGCGTTCGCGGGCGATGTTGGGGACATAGTCAAGATCGCACTCAGGGTCTGGCTCGTCATAGTTGATGGTCGGGGGCACAATGCCGCTGCGTAGTGCGTTCACCGTTGCCAGTATTTCAAGCGCCCCGGCCGCGCCAAGCGCATGGCCAAGCATCGACTTGGATGACGAGATCATCAGGCGCTTGGCGTGCAGGCCAAAGGCTCGATGCAGCGCCTTGGTCTCGGTGGCATCGTTCGCGGTGGTGCCGGTGCCGTGGGCGTTGACGTAATCGATCTCATCTGGATTTAGCCCGGCATTGACCAGCGCGGCGGTGATCGCTCGCGCCGCACCCGTTACGTCGGGGGCGGTGATATCCTTGGCGTCCGATGACATACCGACGCCAATCAGTTCAGCGAGAATGTCAGCGCCGCGGGTCCGGGCGTGATCAAGACTTTCCAGCACCAGCACCCCTGCGCCTTCGCCCAACACCATGCCGTTGCGGTTTTTGGAAAATGGCCGGCAGCAATCGGCGGTCATCACCCGCATCCCTTCCCAGCCCTTGATGGAGCCGAAGGAAATGCATGACTCCGCCCCGCCGGTAACGGCAACCTCGACCATGCCAGCGCGCACCATTTGGAAGGCGTGGCCAATGGCATGGGTCGCCGAGGCGCAGGCGCTGGCGATGGTGAAGGCTGGGCCTGTCAGCCCGTGTTCCATGGTAATGTGGCTGGTGGCGGCATTAATCATCAGGCGCGGGATGGTAAATGGATGCACCCTGGCCGCATTCTCGCCGTATAGTTTTTTGTAGCCCTCGTCAAGGCTGTTAAATCCTCCGACGCCGGTGCCGATGATGGTTGCCGTGTGCTCGCCAATACCTGAGGCAAAGTCTAGTCCTGATTCTTTTACTGCCTCACGCGAGGCTACCACGGCCAGTTGGGCGACGCGATCAAGAAGGCCTATGCGCCGGGAGTCAAAATGTGCCGCCGGGTTGAAGTCCTTGATCTCGCCAGCAATGCGGATCGACAGGCGATCGGTCGGGATGTTGGCGATTGGAGCGATGCCGCAATGGCCGCGAGCCAACGCCGATCCAAACTCAACCATGCCTGTACCGATCGAGCTGACGACGCCTAGGCCGGTGATGACGACTCTGTTCAACTGGCTTTCGCCTTTCCGGA
>JBAXKX010000123.1:0-8617 GCA_037135115.1 Rhodospirillaceae bacterium | reverse complement strand
TAGCTGGAAAAGCCCATATCTACTATGGATAGTTTGGGGATAGATTTGGGATAGATTGTAGATAGTTTTGTCGGCGGCAGCGATCTGGTGTAAAATCGCCATTTCTTACAAAAACGAACTACCACATATAGTGGGTGTGAGTCTTAACCGGATAAGCATGGTATGTTGTACTTCAACTTCGCGTCATTCCAGTATCTGCAATCAAGGGCCGCGCTCAACCCAAATATATCCTTCGGCCGATTAATACAGCCCTAATACAGCCCGCCTGAATCCGTGCCGCCGGGGCCGGAGCCGGGGCCGGTGGCAGCGGCGGGTCTCTGACCATAGGGCCTTGGGGTTCCCGTGGGATAGGTTTCCATACCGCCGTCAACGGCCAAAGAGGGGTCGCTATCGGGGTTGATGGTGTCACCATCTCCGGGAAATTCAGACGATCCGGACGACTCGCCCAGGACGGTGTTGTCGGCCTCGTTTGGTGCCGTACCAGGAAGAAACGTTTCCAATATCGCCTTTTTAGCTCCTGGTTCTGCCGGGCGCCCGGTTTCGGGGTTAACGCGCACGAACTGCAATCCCGGTGGAGCCCGGAACGGGATGGCCGGCTTGTCCTTCAACGCCTCGGCAATCAGGTGTTCGAAGATCGGCACCGCAGTCGAGCCGCCGGTCTCCTTGTCGCCAAGTGTGCGTGGCTGGTCGAAGCCAACATAGAGCCCGACCACCAAATCCGGGGTGAAGCCGACGAACCAAACGTCGTTGCTATCGTTGGTGGTTCCGGTCTTGCCGCCCAACGGTCTTCCGAGTGCCGCCAGCCTGGATGCGGTTCCCCGTTGGACCACGCCGGTCATAATATTGACGATCTGATAGCAGGTGCGCGGGTCCTCGATCTGTTCGCGGGTGTCTGGTACGGTGGGAGCTTCCATCGTCGCCTTCCAGACCAGCCCGGTACAGTCTTCGCATGGCCGGTCATCGTGGCGATAAATAGTTTTGCCCTTACGGTCCTGGACGCGGTCGATGAAGGTTGGGGTGATTCTCTTGCCACCGTTGACAAGCATGGCGTAGGCGGTGGTCAGGCGCAGCACGGTGGTCTCGCCCGCCCCGAGTGCCATCGGCAGGTAGGGCTGGAAGTTGTCGATGATGCCGAACTTTTCGACTGTTGCCTTGACCTTGCCCATCCCTATTTTGTCAGCAAGGCGCACAGTCATCAGGTTGCGCGACTTTTCGATCCCGACTCGGAGCGGGGTCGGGCCATAGAATTTTTGATGATAGTTTTCGGGCCGCCAAATCGGCTGGCCAAATCCGGGGTCGTGGGCAAACGGCGCATCCAACACCAGCGAGGAGGGCGTGAAACCGTTGTCAAGTGCGGTCAGGTAGACAAATGGCTTGAAGGCCGAGCCGGGCTGGCGCATCGCCTGAGTAGCCCGGTTGAACTGGCTCATGCTCGGACTGAAACCGCCGCTCATGGCCAGCACCCGGCCGGTATGCGGGTCGATGGCCACCAGCCCGCCCTGAACCTCCGGAATTTGGCGAAGCGCGAAGACAGGCAAAACTGTTTCCCTGGCCGCTCCAACCTTGGCCGGTAACGGTTTGGCCGCTCCAACCTTAACTGCACCAATTTTGGCCGCACCAATTTTGGCCGCACCAATTTTGGCCAGTGTCGGCTTGTCTGGTGTCGGCTTGGCCAGTGTCGGTTTCTCAGGCGCCGACTCGGCTGCAACCACGACCGGGACCAATTCGACCATCACCACATCACCGACTTTGAGCACGTCGGCCACCCGGCGCGGTTCGGGACCAACCCGACCCTCGTCACGCTGGGGCCGTGCCCACTTGACTTCAGAAAAGGGAATTAGGCCTTTGCTGCCATTGGAAAAGCCGATCGTCGCACCGTCGCTGGCTCTGTCGCTGCCCTTATCGGTGGTTTTGGTATCGAGAACTATTGCCAAGCGCCACGCCTCGCCGCCTTTGGGTACGGCGATGCCGGTAAGAATATGTTGCCAGTTGTCTTGCCCGCTCGGGTGGACAACGGGTCCGCGCCAGCCATGGTGGCGGTCATAGTTTATCAGCCCGGCCCGCAACGCTCGGGTGGCGATATCTTGAAGTCGGGGGTCAAGCGGGGTCCGCACCGACAGCCCCCCCTCGTAAAGCTGCTTGTCGCCGAACAGCTTGGCCAGTTCGCGCCGGACCTCTTCGGCGTAGTAGTCGGCGCTGACCTGCTCGGTGTGGTCGCGGCGGCGCATTTCTAGGGGGGCAGCTGTGGCCAATCCTGCTTCACTGGCGGTGATGTAACCGTCTTCTGCCATGCGCCCGATCACCCAATTGCGCCGGATCAACGCCGCTTCCATCTGGCGCTCGGGGTTATAGTTGTTTGGTGCCTTGGGCAGGGCCGCCAGATAGGCAGCCTCGGCGATCGTCAGCTCATCAAGCGACTTGTTAAAGTAATTAAGAGCCGCTGCCGCCACTCCATAGGAGCGATTCCCCAGGAAAATCTGGTTGAGATATAGTTCTAGGATGCGATCCTTGGACAGTGCCTGCTCAATCCGGATCGCCAAGATGGCTTCCTTGACTTTGCGGGTTACCGATACTTCGTTGGTCAGCAAGAAATTCTTCGCCACTTGCTGGGTTATGGTCGATGCTCCCACCGGCCGTCGATCGCTGTGCAGATGTTGGAAATTGGTCAGCGCCGCCCGTGCGATGCCGAAGAAGTCGATGCCGCGATGGTCGTAAAAGTTTTTGTCTTCAGCGGCCAGGAAGGCATGGAGTACCCGCTTGGACATAACTTCAATCGGCACAAAAACTCGGCGCTCTGCTGCGAACTCGGCCATAAGGCGGCCGTCGCCGGCATGAACCCGGGTCTCGGTCGGAGGCTCATAGTCAGCCAGCCGGTTGTAGTCAGGCAGATCCTGGCCATAGCGGTAGAGCAGCCAGGAAAGTCCGCCCATCCCGGCCATTGCCAGGAAAAATAGGAGCGCACACAGCCTCGACAGGACTCTCAGCATCAAAGGACTCACGCGCCGTAGTACAAAGCCCATACCGCGACGCACTATGCGGCCGAGGCTAGGCTCCAGCTTTCAATTGTAGCGCAGTGCAGCGAGAAATCGAACGAACATTCTTACAGAATATCCGGAGTTCGGTATATTCGGCGCTCAAGATCGCCGGGTGCCGGTCAGCCAAACAAAATAGCCGTCGATGGCATGGACAAGGGCAGTGGCAAGACGTTGACGATGTGCCCCATGGGTCAGCAGCATGGCATCTTCGGGGCTGGACAGGTAGCCCATTTCGATCAGCACCGACGGCACATCGGGTGCGGTCAGTACGGCGAAGGCAGCCGAGCGGTCGGGGGTGGGAAGCAGCTTCAGGCCGTGTCCAGCCTCACGCAGAACCAAGGTTGCGAGGCGACGCGAGTGGTTGCGGGTGTCGCGTTGGGCAAGATCGATCAGAATCGAGGCAACCAAGTCGTTCTCGTTGCTGAGATCAATGCCGCCGATGGCGTCGGCTCGGTTTTCTTTTGCCGCCAGCATCTCCGCTTCGTGGTCGGAACCCTTGTCGGACAAGGTATAAATCGACATGCCGCGAATCGCGGACTTGGCGATGCTGTCGGCGTGCATTGAGATGAGCAGATCCGCGCCGGCTTGACGGGCGCGCGCCACCCGTTCGCGCAGTGCCACGAACTCATCATCCTCACGGGTCATCATTACCCGAAAGCGGCCGGTGGCTTCTAACTGACGCCGGACCTCGAGAGCGGTGGCCAGCGTGATGTCTTTTTCGTGAATACCATTGATGCCGGTGGCCCCCGGGTCAATGCCGCCATGACCAGGGTCGAGCGCGATCATCGGCTTGCCGGCCGGGGCTATGCGGCGCGGTTTCGTGCCGATACCGGGTGGGGACGGGGGCGGCACCATTGAGGTTAGCCGCAGCGCCGGCGAGGCCAGCCGCAGCGCCGGTGACTGTGCCGGAGGCTGCGGCACAGAGCTTTCATCCGCCGGAGTCTGGTCGGGCTGGGGTGCTGACCTAGCGATCGGTATCAGTGGAATCAGTGAAATTGGAGGCGATGACGCCACTGCATTCGGCGTCTTAGTGGCTCGGGCCGGAGTGGCTCGGGCCGGATTGGCAAGGGCCGGAGTGGCAAGGGCCGGAGTGGCAAGGGCCGGAGGAGACGGAGAGGCCAGGGCTGGAGAGGGCAGTGTCGGAGGGGTTAGAGATACCACGGGCTTTGGCGTGGTTTTAAAAGCAGTGATTACAGGCGGGCTGTGGTCGCTGCGGACCAGCCCCTTATCCGGTTGAAAGACATCCGGTTGGAATGCATCCGGCGTTACCCTAGCCAGATCAAGTACCAGACGGGATTGGTGGCCCTCGGACGGTTCCATTACCATGGCGGTTCCGATGCGCACCGGCCCGGTTAATTCCAGCACCAGACGCAAGGAGCCGGGCTGGAGCTGCTCGACATGGTAGCTGCGGATCACGCCGTTTCCGGCTCTGGGCTTTTCCGCTCCCGGCCAAGCCAGTTCGGGCAGATCTATGACCATGCGGTAGGGATCACCTTGAAGAGTCGCCCGTAAGGTCACACGCTGGCTAGTCTCGAGCACGAAACGTGTCTTATCAGGATGAACGCCAACTCGGGCGGCAATGACGCTGGCCGAGGGCGGTGCCTCCTGAGTGCTTGCCAATGTCGGCAGGCCGAGCAGGATAGCCGTCACCACAGCGGCCAGTAATACGTTAACCAATGAAATCGACCAAGAGCAGCGCTGCATGGCCTACGCGCATCCAATCACATATGATTCAAGATAGTCAGGGCTTCCCCGAGGGCCGGGGTTCCCGAGGGCCGGTGCTTCCCGAGGGCAGACTTCGCCGCGACATTTTTAGGATACAGCTGTTGGGTCAAGTGGTTCAAGAGAAATATGCCGCCCTTGTACATATCCGCGCCGACTGTGATAATAATAACACCTCAATAGGGTTAACTTATCGGAATACCACCGTCTTGTGACCATTGATGATTATTCGATGTTCGACATGGTACTTGACGGCACGCGCCAGCACGACGTTCTCGATGTCGCGCCCAACGGCGACCAGTGCGTCCGGGGTTAGAGTGTGGTCGACTCGCCCGACCTCTTGTTCGATGATTGGTCCCTCGTCAAGTTCTGCCGCCACGTAATGGGCCGTCGCCCCGATCAGCTTGACGCCGCGGGAATGGGCTTGGTGGTAAGGCTTGGCACCGCGAAAACTTGGCAAAAATGAATGGTGAATATTGATCGCCCGGTTTGCGAGGCGGGCGCAAAATTCCGGCGATAAAACCTGCATGTAACGGGCCAGCACCACCAAGTCTATTTGCTCGTCCTCGATGATCTGCCACAGTCGTGCCTCTTGCGCCTCCTTGGTCGCGGGCGAGACCGGCAGGTAATGAAACGGCACATTGTGCCAGGCCGCTAACTGATAGAAGTCGCGATGGTTGGATACTATCGCGGGAATCTCGATGTCGAGACCGCCAATGCGGTAACGGTAAAGCAAGTCGTTGAGACAGTGGCCGAACTTGGAGACCATGATCAGCACTCGCTGACGTAGTCTTGTGTCTGAAAGCGTCCAATTCATGCGGAATGTCTCAGCAACTGCGGCGAAGGCGCGGGCAAGCTCGGTGCGGTCGGTGGCGTCGGGACCGTCGAGCGCTGCCGTAAACGAAACGCGAAGAAAGAAAAGGCCGCTGTCGCGATCGCCAAACTGAGCGCTATCGATAATATTGCAAGCTCGCCCGGCAAGAAAACCCGAAACTGCGAACACGATCCCGATGGTGTCAGGGCAGGAAAGGGTCAGTATATAGGTGTGATCATCGGAAGCCATGGGTTCGGTGCAGTCTTAAGTTGTGACGGGATTTTTCGTGGCAAATGATCGGTGCCATAAGGGTCGCATCCGCTATCCCCGCACATCTTCTACCATTCGCCGTAGCTTGGGCAGGTTGCGGATTAACAGGGCGGTTTCTCCACGCTCAACCAAGCCATCGCGGGCAAGGTCGCTGAGGACGCGGGCAACGGTTTCGCGGGTTGTGCTGACCCGACTCGCGATGTCGGCGTGGACCGGGATCGGGGCGATACTGGCGGTGTTGGCCTTGGCCGAACCGGGGGGGCCGTCAGGTTTCGCTAGGCGTAGCAACTCGGCATGAACCCTGTTGTTGGCACCGAGGGTGCTAAGGTCCATAATGCGCTCGGTCGAGCGCCGGACCATGCCGGCCAGCCGCCGCATAACCTCGAAGGCGGTCTTTGGATTGGTGAGCACCAACTCCTCGAAGCGTCGCGGTGAGAGGAAGGCGACCATGGTGTTGCCTAGCGCCTCCACCGAAGCCGAGCGTGGCTCGCCGTCAATGGCCGAAAGTTCGCCAAAGAAGCCACCGGTTTCAATTTCGTCGAAGCTGATCTCCCGGCCGCTGACCGAATGATTTAGTATCCGCGCCCGGCCTTCGACGATGAAGCACAGATCCTGGGTATCGTCGAGGCGGTCTACAATCTGCTCGCCATCTTCAAAGCGACGCCATTTGCACTGACGAGCCAGGGTACTGCGGTCGGCCTGGGCGAGCGGAGACAAAAGGGCGATGCGGTCGAGTGACGCCGCTTGGTTTTCCGACAAGGGGTGGACTCCTCTTTTCAACTTCCCAGGGTATCAACTTTCTGGACAATTTTACTATAATAGCGCTAGCCAGGGTTGGACGCCACAGGATTAATGACGCCGCCCACCCGCGTTACCTTTTACGGATATCGTATAACTCGTTGTCGTCCCTGAACGGTGGGTGCTATGTTAACTGGTCCATGGATGGTCCGGGTGGGATAGTCCGGGGTGTTGCTGTGTGGGATTGCCAACCATGAAGAACGATCAGTCGGTTCCCAATCTTCCGGGTTTGGACAAGCATCCGCCAGCCGGTCCTCCTATTCACGTCCACAAGCTCGGCTGGATTGGCCGCTTTCGCGCCTATTTCCTGGCTGGCGTCCTGGTTACGGCTCCGGCCGCAATCACCATTTACCTGGCGTGGCTGTTCATCAACTTCATTGATAGCGCGATCGGAACTATCCTCCCTGCTCGATACAATCCCGAGCAATTCATGCCGTTCACCATCCCTGGCCTGGGCTTGGTGATGGTGGTGGTCCTGTTGATTCTGGTCGGGGCCTTCGCAGCCGGCTATGTCGGGCGCTTGGTCGTGCGACTGGGCGAGGGGGTTGTCGAAAAAATGCCGGTGGTGCGTCACATCTACAGCGCCATCAAGCAGATTTTTGAAACCGTGCTGGCCCAGCAATCCACTGCATTTCGCGATGTGGTGCTGCTTGAATATCCGCGAATCGGGGTGTGGTCTTTGGGTTTCATCACCGGTCCGGCCACCAGTGAGATTCAGCGGGTGAGTGGTGAAGATCTGATTACTGTTGTTATTCCTACCAGTCCGATTCCTACCGCAGGCTTCCTGATCTTTGTTCCACGCAAGGAATTGGTGGTGCTGGACATGACGGTGGAGGAGGGGCTGAAGGTGGTGATGTCGGGCGGCATCGTCAGTCCACCCGATCGGCGTCGGCGTCCCGTGCCCTCCGCACTGTAATACCAACGGCCCTTCACCGGCCGAACCAGCCGGACCTACTGGACCGGGATCAGAAGACCGACTCGGCGACCTTGCGCACCAAGAAGTCGCGAAAGACCGAGATGCGCTTTGAATGGCGCAGCTCCTCGGCGTAGACGAAATAGGCTTCGGCCTTGGGTGTATCGATCTCGGGCAGTATCTTCACGATATCCGGCCGTCCCTCGACCATGTAATCGGGCAGCACGGCGATGCCGATCCCGGATTCGACCGCGCGGAAGATGCCGTAAATGTTGTTGATGCGCAAAACCGGCTTGCGCTGTGCTTGACCGGTTATCCCGGTTTCGAGCAACAGATTGAGCCCTGGAAGCGGTGGCCGGTTGTCTTCCGGCACAGTGATAATGTCGTGATTGTCGAGATCGGCGGCGGTCTTGGGCGTGCCCCGGCGTTTCAGGTAGCTGATATGTGCGTAAATGTGGAAGCGCAGGGTCATCAGGTGGCGCTGGACCAGATCTGGCTGGCGCGGTGTGCTCATGCGGATCGCGATGTCGGCTTCGCGCATGGCTAGGTCTAATTCGTTATCAAAGGCGAGTAGGGTCAACTGAATCTCGGGGTAAAGCGACATGAATTCGCGCACGCGCGGAACCAGCCAAGTGGTGGCGAAGGCAACGGGAGTGGTGATCTTGAGCGGTCCTCTTGGATGCTCCCGGCTTTCCGATAGCTTTGCCTCGGTCATCGACAGCTTGGCGAAGATGTCGCGGGCGGTATGATACAATAACTCGCCCTGTTCGGTCAGAATCAACCCACGGGCGTGCCGGTGGAACAAGGGTACGCTCAGGCTTTCTTCCAGGGCGCTAATTTGCCGGCTGACCGCCGATTGACTGAGATTAAGAGCGTCGCCAGCATGGGTGAAGCTGCCCGCATCGGCAACGGCGTGGAAGACTCTCAGTTTGTCCCAATCCATCGTATCCACATCCCTTCCGCCAACGCATACCTTTAATATGGGTTAGTTTGGTCAAGAACATATGGCGGAGCAACAAGAAAGCGCACGATCAATTTACATTAAAGCGTAGCACCCCTTGTCTC
>JBAXKX010000122.1:0-8660 GCA_037135115.1 Rhodospirillaceae bacterium | reverse complement strand
GGACACGGTCGAGGCGGGAAAAAGGGCGTAAATCATGAAGCGGTTGCCGGCGAAGATCGGATCCTGGCCGCGCAGATCAAGGACGACGACATTGCCGAAGGTCCGCGAACATCTTTCCAGTTGCTCAATAAATACGTGCTGTTGACTCCAGTACAGCCCGGTACGCTCCGCCACATCGGGTAGCGCCAAGATTTCCTCAATAGTGTGGTTGCGACAATAGTCGATCAACTCCATCATCAGGTTGTAGTTGGAGATACGGAAACTACTGAAGCGGCCAAGTCCGGTTCGGGCGTCCATGATAAAATTGAGCAATGACCACCCAACCGGGGCCAGAATGTCGGCCCGGCTGAACTGGGCGGAGTCAGCCTGGTCAACGGCGAGCATCATTTCGTCCGAGACGTTAGGAAAACGCTCCTTGCCGCCATAATGGCGAAAGACCACCCGGGCGGCCGATGGAGCCGTCGCGTCGATAATATGGTTGGAATGGCTGCCCACCCGCTCTACTTCGCTGGCATGATGGTCGAACACCAGATGCGCATTTTCGACATAGGGCAGATTAGTGGTTATGTCGCGACTGGTGATCGCGATTTTTCCGTCCTGCATGTCCTTGGGATGAACGAAGGTGATCTCATCCACCATTCCCAGCTCACGCAGCAAAACAGCGCATACCAGACCGTCGAAATCGGAACGTGTTACCAGACGAAATTTTTCGGTGCTCATAGGAGGGACTCCAAGGCCGCTAGGAAAATCGGATTGCTAGGCCGATATTAGCCGATAGTCGCATTGCGCGACAGGGTTAATTGTATGACTGGGGGCAAGCGTCAATCGAGCGGGGTGTCGCGAGCAAGCAGGGTGTCGCGGGCTTCATTGACCTTGGAGGCGAGCCAGGTCGAACCGCCCTGATCGGGGTGGATGCGGGCCATCAACCGGCGGTGACAATCCTTGACCGCCGACGGTTCCGCATCGGGCTTCAGGCCAAGAACGGCCAAGGCCTCCTCGCGCCCCATGGTGGCGTGGCGTTCCGGCTTGCCGGTTTCACGACTGTCCCGCCAGTCCGGCCGGTTTCGATCCAGCCAAGACTCTACTACCACAGCCGTCGTCGCATCCTCCTTGCGCCAGCGTTCTAACAAATCGAGCAGGCGGTCAGGTTCAAGGGCGTCGAGTCGGAACCCACGTCCCAAACCGGCGATTATCTCCCCCGTCATAGTGCCGGCGGCATGGTCCAAGGTCATGCGGACGAAACGGGTTTCAACCTGAGAGCGTCGCGCGACCGGTTCCGGGACGGGGTCGGGCGAAGCGTAAACACCAGTCGTCGTCCAGGTCTTGGCTTTGGCCTTGGCCTTGCCTAACGGCGCGTGCGATTCACACTCGTCGGGTTTTGCCTGCTGCCGCGCCGCCCGTGCGGCCGCCCTTTTTGCGCTTTCCTGCTCGGACATGATGATGATCTGACGCACCGTCAGAATTGCCGAGATAAGAAGGAGCATAATGACGGCGGTGGCGATGCCTGCCTTGGCGTGGTGATGCGTGATCAAGCCAGTTGCAAAAAAAAGCCCAGGCACCGCAGCGCCGAACCCGAACAAGACCGGCGCCAGCGTTCGCAGTCGGTGACTTGGCAAAATCGCCACCGAGGAAGCTGCCGTTTCGGTTCGTGCTGACGCTTTGCGGAACATAAAAAACCACAGGGCAAAGCCACCGACAACCATGGGCACGATCACCGCGCCGGCGGCGACGGCACCGGCAGTGTGGCCGTTGTTGGCCAAGGCCACCACCATAAAACCGCCAAGCCCAAGTCCAAACACAGTCACGCCCTTGGCGAAGCTGTCGGCGCTGCCAAGAACTAAGCCACGTACCATGAAGTACGTCACGCCGCCGCCGACGATCAACATATACGGTAGGTAAAGTGAGGTTAATGACACAGTCAATCCACGCCGGCTCTTGTAGTTGACAAAATAACACTCACCACCCTCCGAATCGGAGGACCGGTGGTCTCTGGTCGAGCTGCTAGGCTAACGTATCTACACGCTTCGGCGCCAGCGCATTTGTTGATAAAGCATACCGGCCAGATCAACGATGCGGCCGTCGGCCTTGCCGCCCCGGTTCGGCCTCAGGTCGGGCAGCGCCAGCCGACCACCCACCGCGTAAACGGCAATGGCCCGCAACAGGCTCCGCAATTGATCAGCGCTGGCCGGATCGAAAGGACAATAGGCCCCCCCGGATAACTGTGCGATGTCACGCAACGTCGCCTCGGTCTGCGGCCCCTTAGGGTCGGTTTGATTACCCTTGGAGTCGCAGGCGATTTCATGAAAAACAAAAATTGGAGTGCCCAACATACCGAGTACGCCCGCTAATTCACGCAACGGCCCGGCCTCCTCTTCCACAGTGTCGCCAACATAGATGATGCCAGCGATACGGTGGTGACGAGTCTCCTTGGTCGCATGGGTAAGTACGCGGCGCAACTGAGTTCGTCCCGACTGGCAGGTCACGCCAACCATGCGAGCCCGCAACGCCTTCGAGTCGTGATACCAGGGGCTGGCAGAAAAGCCGCACAGGCCGCGAAAGTGGACGAGTTGAACATCAAGCGAGCCCAGTTCCGACACCGCGTCGAACATTTCCGACTGGATGTGGCAGGCCCGATCCCAACTGTCTTCACGGCTAGCCGTGGCATCCATGGCAAAGATCAGGCGACCGTTGAGCACCGGCGCCTCCGTCCGAGTCGACTGACGTGCCGACGAGGCAGCGCGCGTCCCGAACAGGGACGCCGTTAACTGGCCCAAACTGGAAGCAATGCCAAGGTCGCGCTGCCAAAACGCCGTCGGGGCCACCTCGGCCACATCCGTGGTTACACCCTCCGTCTCCGGTTCGGCGCTATCAACATTGGGAAGAGGTCGGTATCCTTCAGTCATCACCATCGACTCCACCAATCCTGGGATCAACAACGCCGGCCCTACCACCGGCTTTCCAGTTCCACCGGCCCCCCTCGTTCGGGACCACCCTGACGGTGAGCATACGCTAAGGCGCACTACAGTCCTGCGTATTATTTCTTATGTTTGGCCCCTTATGCTAGGGGCTGAAATGTCGCAGGCAGTGATTTGTTTTTGGGGCCATCTCGTTCGGTGCCTGTTTCGCTGTGCCCTCATTCAGCAGTGATCAGGCCATGGCGATTTTTGCTCCGTGCGCGGGCAAATAAAACGGCTCGAGTCGGGGGGCGGTTCCCTCTGTCATGTGAACGCAAAAAAAAAGGCGCCGTCACGCCTATGCATGACGGCACCATTGCCGGTGATTGTCTGGCGTACCGATCAGATGAACAGGATCAGGAACGAGATCAGAAGCGCGAACAGCGCGATAGCCTCGGTCAAAGCGAAGGACAGAATCATGACCGGGAAAACCTGGTCTTTACTTCCAGGATTACGGCCAATGACGCTAATCGCCGTTCCGAAAATATGCCCTAGGGCAATCCCGACACCGGCTAGGGGAATAAGTGCGAGAGCTGCGGCTATGTACTTAGCAGAGGTAACGATTTCCATAACAATACTTCCTCTTTCGTCATTCGCTGGTGATTACGGCCGATAGCGGCCATGCAGGCCCTGTTTGCGCGAGCGGCGCGAGCGGATTGGGCAGACCATGCATCTGCTGGTCAATTACGTCAAGCTGGCTTTGAACCTGCAAACGCGCCTTTTCAAGAGAATCACTGAGTAACAGACCATTATCACGCCCCACCCCGTGTTCAGCCTCGTTATGGACGGGTTGAGCGGTTTCACCGACCGCTCGCACGCCAATCAGCACGGGGCCAGTTACGCGACCTCTCTCACATGCCTCCTTCGCTTGCAACAACAGAATTCGATTCTGAGTATCCGCCGCTGATCGGATGATGTCAATCTTGGCATCGATGAAACGACGCACCTGTTCATGATAGAGGTAGAAAACTGCATCCTCCCTCTGCGCGGCGGATGGTCCCGCTAACGCCAGATGCTCGTTGGCAAGCGCAGCTTCCCGCGCTTCCCGATCCTCGGCCCGATCAATCTGGCGGCCGTGCCTGCGTAGGCGTCTCAGAGAAAACATATGGACATACATATACATAAATAACGCAGCACCAGCGGCGATCAAAAGCATGACCTGGGCGATGATAACGGGCATGACGCGCCTCCCGATCCGGTGGTCTCGCCGTTGCCTCGGCCAGCGCGACCACATATGTAAAAAACATAAACCACAGCTGCACGGCTATCGGGGGAATGCCAAAATGATAATTTTCCAAGCCTGCCGCCCACCCCGGCCGCTGGTACGCCCAGCCAAACCAGTTAACTAATCCTACAGGAATGGTGCCACGAATGGAATTCGGCACAGTACTTATGGGCTATGTCGTGCCGACATTGGACGCATGATTAAAATGCCGAGTCGCCTGCGGTCAGCAAAAGCGGGGCACCGGCACTCCCGATAATTTGACTTAAATCAACCTAAAGATCAGTCCAAATAATGGGCGATAAGCGCTAATAATGGCTCCCGCACGCCGAGGTGCCCGATGCGTTCGGGGATGCCATCGGCGACGAGCAGCCTCTGAACCCGGTGCTACCTCCCAACTTCAGCGCCCCGGGGGCAAGCCAGGATACGGCGGCCATGCCGGCGACAAGTACGACTATGGCCCCAAGCGCCATCATCAAGTTGCGGCGTCCTTCCGATGGACTCCGCTTATCCGCAGAAAATGTCGACTGTGCCTTGAAATTGGCATCCTGCTTCGTCCGCTTAATCATTTATTCTCCATCGGGGTTCGGATAAGCCGCGAAATTGCGGGTGGCCACTAGATGCATTATGACGCCTTTATTCCGATGGCGAGCCAGCGTCCAGAGATTTTTCACCCGTTAGCTGACAAAAAACCGGCAAGCGGAGTGGGTGAAGTGGGGCAGTCCCGGTGTCATGCCCGATTCGGTAGCTGGTCGCAATTTGCTCGCATGTTGTACGCAGCTGGCGCGGCATGTACAGTGGCGGCCAAGGAGTTGCCACTGGCAGGGAAAACTGGTGGAATGTTTCAATCCACGCATCGGTGCATTTCAGCGCCTCCGCGACCGCAGCTCCCAGCCATGAATGACTGGGTTACGGCTGCTAGATTGGACCTTGCCAAACTCGGCAAGGTCCGGCAACAGAAATTATGGCACGCCTTGACCTCCCCCTTAAGGAGGAGGTTTCGCGTGAAGATTCAATGAACGGGGAAAACCGTCAACATGCTTATTTATACGTTCATTCCAATGGCTGCGGCCGTGCTAGGCGCGGTAATCGCCGTCTATTTCATCCCGTCACCCCGTGCGGTCAGCGCGTTTCAGCATCTAGCGGGCGGGGTCGTCTTCGCCGCTGCGGCTGGGGAGCTTTTGCCCGAGCTACTAGAGCAAACAAATTCCTTGCCGATCCTGGTTGGAGGATCCCTCGGCATTTTGTTTACCTACTTGATCAAGTTGATGGATGAGTATTATGGTGAGACATCTTCATTTATTGTTTCCGTGGCGATTGACACCCTGGTTGATGGCTTGATTATCGGCCTGGGCTTCGTTGCTGGAGCGGCTCAGGGTTTTTTGCTTACCTTCGCCCTTTCGCTCGAAGTGTTGTTCCTAGGCTTGGCGATGACCTCGTCGCTATCTCGTCAATATTCAAGCGCAGCAATCATCGCAATCAGTGTGGTCATCGGTGCAATGCTGCCGATCGGGGCGGCATTCGGCATGATGGCGGCCGGCTTGCCGCATCCCGTCATCACCGCCGGTTATGCCTTTGGCCTGATCGCACTACTATATCTAGTCACTGAGGAACTATTGGTTGAGGCCCATCTTCATCCCCAAAATGACGCCCCGTGGGTTACGGCGTTATTTTTCATCGGATTTCTCGGTGTGGTCCTGCTCGAGCACCACATCAGGCACGGATGAGGGGTTGGCCGGTGCCGACTCGGGAGAGACGGAAATTGTATCTTGGTCTAGAGCATCACGATTTCGATTCGTTTTCAGTCTCTCATGAAAAACCGCCCGAACCTCCTTGTGGGGCGCGCGGGCGGCTAAAGCGAAAGCAACGGCAACAGCAAAGACGGCGACTTATACCAACGGCTTTGGTCGAAGACCCTGAAGTTGGTACGGTGGCGACTGCCGCCGCGCCGCTCCTGCGGCGAAGCCAAGGGCGCGGGTGCGCCCGCCCGGCGTGTGAGGGGGCCTTTGATGGGTTATCATCAAAGGCCACTGGTATTAGGCGGCAAGCTTACGAGCCATGAAGTCGGCGGTGGCGGTCACCTGCTCGCCAATCGGGGCTATGGCGCTACGGGTGGTGGCGGCTGCGAGGGCCGCTTGGCTTTCGCCTTCCGAAGCCAGGGCCGCGACGCCATTCTTGGCGCACAATTGCTGGATGTCGGCCGCCTCGGCGACGGTCTTGACCTGCATCATCCTGCGCAACATTTCCATCGAAGCTTCGGAACTCTTCCGGGAAAATGCGACTGCTGCCCGACTTGCCTCCCCTAGGCTACACACGAAGGTTTTGCCCGACGTGACCATGGCATCAAGGTTCTTCTGGCCGAGATCGGTCATTTCTTCCATGTCGGCTTTTAGGCTCTGGCCGGCCTTCTCGGCTTGCTGGCGGCCGGTCTTGACCAATTCGTCAAGGGCCAGCTGGCTGCGGGCCATAACGTCTCCAATGATCTTGCTGGTGGCGGCGATCTGCTCGTTCATGGTCGGGTTCTCCTGTTTGTGTGGGCCTGTTAGGTTTGGCCTGTTTGGGTGGGTTCGGATGTCTTTGCTGCAATGCAGCATGACGCCAATATAGCCGACGTTAACGATCTGTCAACCATTTTTTTGTGCAGTGCACAAAACTTTTTGGCGCTATAAAATCTTGCAAATTACTACCTATGGTTGTGCATTCGAGCAATAAAAAACCGGACCGCATCGCTGCAGCCCGGCCTATCGCCTCGCCCCGGCCCTCAGTTGCCTTAGCCTAGCTGGCGGGATTTATCTTGACCTGGAAATTATGGTGCGCCTCAATATAGCGGACTGTGCCGGTCTGGGAGCGCATCACTACCGAGTGCGTGTATGCACCACCAGCGAATCGACGAACGCCGCGCAAGAAACTGCCGGTGGTGACACCGGTGGCGGCGAACATGACGTTGCCGTGAGCGAGGTCATTAATGCTGTACTTGCGGTTAAGGTCGGTAATCCCCCATTTAGCCGCCCGCGCCCTCTCGTCGTCATTTCGGAACAATAACCGGCCCTGCATCTGGCCACCGATGCACTGCAACGCTGCCGCCGCCAGCACACCCTCGGGAGCGCCGCCGGAGCCGATATACATATCGACACCACTCTCCGGCTGGGAAGTGGCAATTACACCCGATACGTCGCCATCGGTGATCAACTGGATGCGGGCACCTGTATCGCGAACCATGGCAATCAGCTCGCGGTGGCGTTCGCGATCGAGGATGCAGACCAGCAGGTCGGAGACCTCGCACTTCTTGGCCTTGGCCAAATTCTTTAAATTCACCAGGGGCTTTTCGTCGATATCGACCAAGCCCGCCGGCAGGCCGCCGCCAACTGCCAACTTGTCCATGTAGACATCGGGGGCATTAAGGAAGCCTCCCTCATCGGCAAAGGCGATTACCGCCAATGCGTTAGGGCCGCCCTTGGCGGTAATGGTGGTGCCCTCCAGCGGATCAAGTGCGATATCGACTCGAGGGCCCTTACCGGAGCCGACCTTTTCGCCGATGTAAAGCATCGGTGCCTCATCGCGCTCCCCCTCGCCGATAACTACGGTGCCGTCGATCTGCAGGGCATTCAGAGCCGTGCGCATGGCATCCACGGCGGCTTGGTCGGCGGCCTTTTCATCGCCCCTACCCATCAGCACTGAAGCGTGCAGGGCAGCAGTCTCGGTGACACGGACGGCCTCCAACGCCAGATTGCGATCCATTCTCAAACTATGCGACATACTCATCCCTCGATTGTGGCCCTGTGGTTCAAAACTGTTCGATGCGAATCAGTTGCGGCGGTTCCATCACCGGCGCCAGACCGGCAATGGTGTCAAGCGCGCGGCGCATTGATGCCTCGTCGGTATCGTGGGTGGTTAGAACCACCGGCACCTTTTCACCGGGAGCGCGCTCGTCCTGGAAAACCTTGGCGATCGAAACCCCAGCCCTGGACAATATTCCAGCAACCTCGGCCAGCACACCAACCTCATCGCGTACCATCAGACGCAGATAATAGGCGCCGTGACGGGCGGCAAGCGGTGCTGGTTCGATCGAGTCGAGTAGGCCCACGGGGACTCCGAAGGTTGGCGAGCGACGCCCGGCCGCAATGTCTATCACGTCAGCCACTACCGCCGACGCGGTCGGTTCAGCACCGGCACCACGTCCCACCAGCACCACCCGACCGACGAAATCGCCGACGATGGTCACGGCATTGAATACACCGTCCACGGTAGCAATGGGAGCTGCGGCCGGAACCAAGCAGGGATGGACCCTTTGTTGCAAAATGTCGCCGTCCCGCCGCGCAATGCCGAGCAACTTAATGCGGTAGCCGAGCAGTTCCGCATATTTTATATCGATAGCCGAAACATTGCGGATGCCTTCGACATTGGCGGGCGTGAACCTGATCGGGCAACCGAAAGCTACCGAGGCCAAAATGGCTATTTTGTGGGCCGAGTCGATGCCGTCGATG
>JBAXKX010000121.1:0-8678 GCA_037135115.1 Rhodospirillaceae bacterium | reverse complement strand
CCCTGAGTTAAACTAAACGCCAGCAGGGCCTGAGTTAAACTAAACGCCAGCAGGGCCTGAGTTAAGCCACCGGAGGATGTAACGCATGATGACGGTAACGGTGCGTATCTGGTTAAGCCTTGCCGGCGCAAGCGGAGCATTCGCGGTGGCAGTCGATGCCTATGCCCGCCACCGACTTGACCCGGTGGCCGACTCCTACGCTCTCGAGCTGCTACAGTTTGCCTGGAGATACCAGGTCGGCCATGCCATCGCCCTCATCTTGATGGTGTTGTTGCTTGAACGGGCTGCGGCTGGCTGGTGCCGCTGCGCTGTCGTGGTTGCTGGCTGGGCCTTCGTGACCGGCATAGTACTGTTCTGCGGTGCCCTTTACGCCCTGGCCGCTGGTGCCTCGCCCAACCATGCCGTCATGGCCCCCTATGGTGGCGTGGCCCTCATCCTTGGCTGGCTCGCCCTGGCTATTGGCGGTGTTGCGTGGAAACGCTGATCCCGCCCATTTGCCTCACCTAAAGTAGCCTTCCTCACACAATCCGCAACTTGCATGACTCGCCATGACCTCAACGCAAAGGGTTTGCTCTGCCCGCTTCCGGTGCTGCGGGCCCGTAAGGCGCTAAAGCCGCTTGCGGCCGGCGACACTCTCATGGTCGAGGCCACCGACATCGCCGCACCCGCCGATTTCGCCGCCTATTGCACGGCCACCGGAAATCGCCTGCTCAGCTCAGAGCGCGAGGGCAACGTCTTTCGCATCGAGCTTGAAAAAACCGAGGCCAGAACTGAAACCCGAGCCGATGGCTAATATTTTCGCTGGCTCAAGATTTTGAATGAAAAATCGGTTAATTTCTGAAAAGATATGTGCAGGCATTGATGGCACCAGGAAATTGACTTCAGCATGAACTCCGCCCTATTCACCCATCCCGCCTGCCTTGAGCACGATACAGGGCTTGGCCACCCGGAAAACGCTGACCGCCTGAAGGTCGTCCTGGCTGCCCTTGATACAGAGGAGTTCTACCTACTCGACCGACGAGAGGCACCGCGCGCCGAGATTGACCAGCTCGCCCGCGTGCATAAGCGCGATTATATCGCCCATATTTTCGAATCTATACCAGTTCATGGCCACGCTGGACTTGATGCCGATACCGTCATTTCCCCCGGTTCGGGAGAGGCGGCCCTGCGCGCCGCCGGAGCCGCCTGCGCGGCGGTCGATGCGGTGATGGGTGGTGAAGCTCGAAACGCCTTCTGCGCCGTCCGCCCCCCCGGCCACCACGCCGAATCAAACCAAGCCATGGGTTTTTGCCTCTTCAACAACGTCGCCATCGGCGCTGCCCACGCCAGGGCGGCCCACGGGCTCCAGCGCGTGGCTATTTTCGATTTCGACGTTCACCACGGCAACGGGACCCAGGAATTCTGCGAACACGAGGCGGGCCTGCTCTACGCCTCGACTCATCAATCACCACTCTATCCCGGCACCGGCGATGCGCGTGAGCGCGGCGACCACAACAACATCGTCAATGCTCCGCTGTGGGCCATGGCTGGCTCGCCCGAATTCCGCCACGCCCTGACCAAGACTGTTCTGCCGGCGATAGATGCCTTCGCCCCGGAGATGATTTTCATTTCCGCCGGCTTTGACGGCCATTCGCGCGACCCGCTGGCCGCTCTCCATCTCACCGAGAGTGATTACGCTTGGGCCACCCGGAAACTCGGCGAGATTGCACGCAAGCATTGCGCCAGCCGGATTGTCTCAACCCTTGAAGGTGGCTACAATTATGTCGCCCTAGCAAACAGTTGCAAGGCACACCTCAAAGAACTGATGGCTCTGTGATACAATGACTGACCCAGCCCCCCCGCCTAACCCGATCCTGGGCAACCTTGTCCTGGGCAACCTTATCCCGCCGGACATAGCCAACCTCAGCTTCGAGGACGCGCTTGGCGAGCTGGAACGCATCGTTCGCCAGCTTGAAGACGGTCGCTCCAAGCTTGATGACGCGATCAGCGCCTACGAACGCGGCACCGCGCTCAAGCGGCACTGCGAAGCCAGACTACGCGAGGCCCAGGCCCGGATCGACCGCATCACCGTCGCCGCCAACGGCAGCGTCACCGCCGAGCCAGCGCAAATCGATTAGGCCAGAACAAGGTCAGTCCTAAACGGCTGCGCCCTTTGACGCAGCTGGGGACGAAGCCACCGACTTTTGGTAGAGCCCACCAAAGAATATCTGTTTAAACCATGAGAAACGGGGGCCACCGCTGGGCGCATAGTCCTTGATTTCACGCGCCAACAAGGCTCGCGCGAAGGGCTCCAGCCAATCGAAAACCAAGGCCATTATCGGCCGCAGTGGATGCCACCAAACCGGCCGATGATAGTCGATAAAAACGGCCCGCCCGCCCGGTGCCAGTCGCGCCAATGCAGCCTCAACGATGGCAACTTTATAGTCCTCTGGTACCTCGTGAAGGAGGAAAAAGCTCAGAACCACATCGTAATATCCCTCAGGCGGTGACGCTGCGTCTCCCAAGATCACCCGGACATTGTCGAGACGTTCAAGCTGCCGCTGGCATCGCGCGACCTGTATCGGCGCAACCTCAACCACGTCAAGCCGTCCCGTCGGACCCAGCGCCTCGGCCAGCCGTGCCGAAAACGGTCCATAAACGGAAGCCAATTGTAGCACCCGCTGCCCCGGCCGCAACTCCTCCAGCACAGCCCGGAACAGCCGACCATAATTGCCCCAAAGAATCGCCGTTACTACTGCCTGATGATTAAAAAACTTAGTCGCCACGGGATTAAGGTAGGCCCAAGAATAGACCTCGGTCAGGTAAGCCGGGACTCTAACATTTCGCGAAACTACCGCCTCAACTCGCATCGGCGAATGCGAAACCATACCTTTAGAATTTACCGAGATGAATGGCTCTATTACAGTATTATCTTTTGACATCATGACAACTTATCTCCGCGGCGCATCGTTCCGCCTGAGCAGCTGAACTCGCATCATATCGGCAGGAAGGAATAACATCGCTAGAATGATTTGATACGAGTCGGTGTTCAGAAGGTCAGTTTCCGTGATGCTTCTTGTATCGATCTCGGCAACAAACTGCAACGAGCGCAATGGTCGGTGCAAACACCTAGGGTTCGCCCCGATACCCTGCCAGCGCGGCACGGCGCGGCACGGTGGGACGACTCGGACTGTTGGGACTTTACGTTACAGACGAAACATCCCCGCTCACTGTAACCGCTCACTCCATGCCGAGAGCTGACTTGTACAACTCCAACAACTGTTCCTCTTCCTGCCGATCCTCCTTGGACCTCTTACGCAGCGAAATGATTTTGCGCATAACCTTGACATCAAAGCCCTGCCCCTTGGCTTCCAGGTACAAATCCTTGATATCATCGGCGATGCCCTTTTTCTCTTCCTCAAGGCGCTCGATGCGCTCGACAAACGATCGCAGCTGGGCGGCAGCGATACCGCCCACATCGTTAGAACCAGCTGGGGAACTGGAGGGAGGGGGCGCAAAGTTACCGATATCGTCCAAGAGGGAAACTCCGTCTAATGAACAAGTGCTGAGATAAGGACAACGAATATCGCTGCCATGAGCGCGGCTACTTTTTGCGGAATGTATCGAATGCGACGACCTCGCCGCGCTTCTCCTCGCCACCTCCGCCGGCCACGCCCGGGCGGACTGCTCCAGGCGCAAGAGGAGGAAAGCTCTCCACAGCATCTACACCATGCAACCGTTCAATAGGAGCCGGCTGGAACCGAAGCTCAAAGCTGACCGAAGGATCGGCAAAAGCGTTAATTGCGGCAAATGGAATAACCAACTGCGCATGAACATTATTAAAGCTAAGAGTTACGGCGAAATGTTCCTCGGCAACCTCCAGCCCATAAAACTGGTGCTGAAGAACAATAGTCATCTCACCAGGATACTGCGCCCGCAAGTTGCCCGGCATTTTAACGCCGCGCCCACCGGTACGGAACGTCACATAAAAATGATGGTTGTCTGGCAGGCCGAACTCGGCCGCCTGCTTCAAAGCCGAGCGCACGACGCCACGAAGCGCCGCCTCGACCATTTTGTCGTACCGCAAAAAATCTTTTGCCATGCGCGCCGCCATGCCCGTCGATTAAGGGCGAGTTCAAAGGTGGGACTTCAAACGCCCTGCCCCTACTATAACCCCCTTGAAGCCACGACGCATAGCGAAAGAATGACGCAGGGCACTGGGGGCGTTACAGTGGTAACTTCGGATTTTATGACAGGCGAATTTATCATGACCGTCACGGCCGACCATCGATCAGAAATCCATAACCTGCGTACAACCATTGCACAAACCCGGCGCGCAATCGCGCCCGGACTCGAATTGATACTTTATGAACCACTGCCGGTGCTCGATCACGGTTTCGTGCGGGTGATCGACTACATGGGCGACGACAGCGCCGTTGTTCAGGCAGCGCGGGTCTCCTATGGCCGCGGCACCCGCCAAGTAAGCGAAGATGCCGGTTTGATACGCTATTTGATCAGTCATCGCCACACGACACCGTTAGAAATGTGCGAAATCAAACTTCACGTGAAGCTGCCGATCTTCGTGGCGCGGCAATGGATTCGCCACCGGACCGCCAGCGTTAACGAGTATTCGGCTCGCTATTCGGTACTTGACCGCGAGTTTTACCTGCCGTCTCCCGAGCATCTTGGGGCTCAGGCATCCAGCAACCGTCAGGGTCGCGGCGACGCGCTAGAGGCAGGGGAGGCAGCGCGGATTCTCGACCTGCTGCGTAACGACTCCTTATCGGTCTATGCCCATTACGAGGAGATGCTCAACCTCCGCGAGGACGGCGGGGTCTTTGATCCAGAACGCACCGGCCTTGCCCGCGAACTGGCGCGGATCAACCTGACGCTCAACTATTATACCCAGTGGTACTGGAAGATAGATTTGCACAACCTGTTGCATTTCCTGTCGCTGCGTGCTGACCCCCATGCCCAGTATGAAATACGGGCTTATGCCGAAGTCATATTGGATGTGGTCAAGCGGTGGGTGCCGCTGGTTTACCAAGCTTTCGCCGAGTACCGGCTTGGCGGTGCCCATCTGTCCGCGACGGGACTGAATGTGGTCAAGCGTCTACTGGCTGGAGATTCCATTGTTCAGGAAAATAGTGGACTTGCGAAACGCGAGTGGCGTGAACTTATGACGGTACTAGGCCGGGAATAGTTCGCCTTGGTGCGGTCTGCGCCAACCGGTCCCGAGTCTAAATCCCGAGTCTAAATCCCGAGTCGAAATCACTAGCGAACCCACAGCCCCCAAGGCAATTTTCACCGACTGCGAATTGCGGCGGGGCAATCGACCGGATCAATATTTAGCTATAAATCTTGATAAACCCACCAGGAATTGCGCAGGCTGTGAAGTAGGTCGAGAGCTACGGCGACACGACCATGTTGCACGGCACAATACTGATGCAAAGATTTCCGCCCCCAGAGACGCCAAAACTCAGAGACAATATGTCGCAGCTGCCAAAGTATGGTTTTATGACAACAGATATAACCTGATAAAGTATCGAATTTTCCGAAACTCGCCAAAGTTATTTGACTCTTGTTGGCCCAGCGGGAATTATGGCGCAAGAAAAGTGGCTTGGTTGCCCAGCAACGGGTTCCAACACTGCCGACGAGGCGGGAAATACCCGTAGGGCGGAATGTGATGATGCGAAAACTTGTTTTCATTGGCTTGGTGACATTACTGCCACTGACCGGCGTCGCCCAACAGGACAGGCCGGCGCTGCCGGCGCTGAACTTCAACAGTTTAAGTTCGGATCATGCTTTCGCCCTAGGTGTCGGCCTACTCGGTGGTGCCGTTGGCTTACACGCCCTGTTGGGTGGCACCACCTGGACGCTAGCCGGGGGAGCGGTCGGGGCGCTGGTCGGTGACTGGTGGCACTATCAAAGGTCAGGCCGGATAAACAACCACATGACCGCCCGCAAGGGACCGGAGGCTACCTTGGCCGCAAACTGAACTCGCAAATCAGTTAACGACACCGCATTATAAAATAAACCAAGAGAATAAAGAGAAAATACGCCCAAGGGAGAGTAAGAAAACGGCGGCTCGGTGACGGGCCGTCGTTTTTAATTGGCTTATAGGGGCAAAATGTTACCGCATATGGTAACCCAGAGCATCAAGCGCCCCTTGCAGAATATAGGCAGCAGCCATTTTATCCACCACTTCCGCCCGTCGCTTGCGGGTCATGTCAGCTTCTATCATCATGCGAGTAACGGCGCTCGTCGAGAAGCGCTCATCCCAGAAGGCAATTTCGGGTCCGGTTTCGAACAGCTCTGCACGTTCAAGCAGCAATTGAGCGAACTGCCGAACCCGCTGGGTAGCCGGCCCCTCGCCACCCGCCCCCTCGCCACCCGCCATGGTGAGCGGCAAGCCGATGACAAAAGCCCCAACCTCGCGGGCGCGAGCGATCTCGGCCAATTCCCTAACATCGACCGTGAATTTGCTACGACGAATGGTGCCGATCGGCGAGGCGACGGTCAGGCCGGGATCGGACAGCGCCAAGCCGATGGTTTTGGTACCAAGATCAAGGCCAAGCAGTCGGCGGCCCGAAGCGAGCAAAGGCCGCAGGTCGGCGAGGTTGCGGACAGCCATGGCGGATGATACCTTCCCAGCGCTTGTTGCGGTGCCGCTGGCCAGCCCCGCGATTCGGTTCAGTTTACGGTTCAGTTTTCGGTTCAGGTGGAGACGCTTATCCCATGTCGATCGACAAGACCACCGTGGCGAAAATCGCCCATCTGGCCAGGATCAAGGTGCCCGAGGCCGACCGCGAGTCGCTGGCCGGTGAACTCAGCAAGATACTGGAATTCATCGACCAACTGAATGAGGTAGACACCGAGGGTGTGGCGCCAATGACCAGCGCGGTCAATACCACATTGCGTCGCCGGCCCGACGAAGTCACCGACGGCGGCTACCGCGACGCCATCCTGGCTAACGCGCCCGACCGCGCTGAAGGATTCTTCGGCGTTCCCAAAGTGGTAGAATAACCCCAGCCGGTTTAACCCCAGCCGGTTTAACCAGTCTGGCATCCCCCGACCAGAGCCAACTCGGACTTGAGCGACAGCATGTCATATATCCAGGGCGAAACCGGTGATTGGGAAGTGGTGATCGGGCTTGAAGTTCACGCCCAAATCTCCTCGAAATCCAAACTGTTCAGCGGTGCCTCCGCCGTATTCGGGGCCGAGGCCAACAGCCAGGTTAGTTTCGTTGACGCAGGTTTTCCCGGCATGTTACCGGTAATCAACGCCTATTGCGTTGAACAGGCGGTGCGGACGGGACTGGGATTGCACGCCAAGATCAATCATTTCTCGGTATTCGACCGCAAGAATTACTTCTACGCCGATCTGCCAGCCGGCTACCAGATCAGTCAATACCTTCAGCCCATCGTCGGCAAGGGTGAGATCTTGCTTGACCTTGCCGATGGAGCCTCGCGCACCGTTGGCATCACCCGCCTGCATCTGGAGATGGACGCGGGCAAAAGCTTGCACGACCAGCACCCGAGCAAGACCTATGTTGACCTCAACCGCTCCGGCGTGGCGCTGATGGAAATTGTCTCAGAACCCGATATGCGGACGGCGGAAGAGGCGGGAGCCTACCTGCGTAAATTGCGCAGTATTCTGCGCTATCTCGGCAGTTGTGACGGCAACATGGAGGAAGGCTCCATGCGCTGTGATTGCAACGTGTCCGTGCGACGGCCTGGCGGGCCGCTCGGCACCCGCACCGAAACCAAGAACGTTAACTCGATTCGCTTCGTCATGCAGGCCATCGAGTACGAAACGCAACGCCAGATCGGTGTTCTCGAAGAAGGAGGCACCATCGCCCAGGAAACTCGGCTGTGGGACACCACCAAGGGCCTCACCCGTTCCATGCGCTCCAAGGAAGAAGCGCACGACTACCGCTATTTCCCTGACCCCGACCTTTTGCCCCTTGAACTTGACCCAGCGTGGGTTGAGGAAATAAAAAAGACTCTGCCAGAACTGCCAGATGACAAAAAGCTACGCTTCATCGCAGACTATAAGTTGTCGCCCTATGATGCCGGGGTGCTGGTCGCCGAACAGGACAAGGCCGCGTTTTACGAGGCGGTTACCAAGGGGCGCGATCCTAAACTTGCAGCCAACTGGGTAATGGGTGATTTCTTCGGCGCGCTCAACAAGGCCGGAAAAGACATCCAGACCAGCCCAGTCAGTGCCGACGCGCTGGGCGGCCTCATCGACTTGATTGCCGACAACACCATATCAGGCCGCATTGCCAAAGAAGTATTCGAGGAGATGTTCACCACTGGCAAGGCCGCGTCAGTCATCGTCGAGGAAAAGGGGCTGCGACAGGTCACCGACACCGGCACCATTGAGGCATCCATTAACGTGGTGATGGCGGCCAACGCCGCGAAGGTGGCGGATTATCGCGGTGGCAAGGACAAACTGTTCGGCTTCTTCATTGGCCAGATAATGAAAGCTACCGGAGGCAAGGCCAACCCAGCGCTGGTCAACGAAATTTTACGCAAGAAACTTGACGGCTAGACGCAAGAAGCCCCGCATGACAATCATCCGCCGTGCTCGACTAGACGATGCGGCCGGGATTGCTAGGGTATACGTGGAAAGCTGGCGGTCAACCTATCCCGGACTGATACCGGATGGATTTTTACTAGGCATGTCGGAACTGG
>JBAXKX010000120.1:0-8695 GCA_037135115.1 Rhodospirillaceae bacterium | reverse complement strand
CCCTAACGCGAACGATCAGCTTGCCAACGGCTTTTTCGTCGGTAGCGGCCGCCTGACTATCGAGCTAAATCAGGAGCTTGCCGACGGCAGCAAGACTCTAAAGCCCGGTGCCGCCGCTCTCGTCAACGCCAGTCTCAAGGCCACGACCCGCAAATTCGCAGCAGACGGCCTAGCTGGCTCGGGAAGCTATTCCAATTTGGTCGGCAGCATCGACCAAAACTGGAACAGGTGCGCCAAGGTCGCCGCCCGCGAAGCTAAAGTTGCTGATGCGGCTAACATAATAATGGCCGCCCATCGGCAATCACCGGCCGCGACAATCGACCTTGAGACCGAGGTCACCAATTTGCAGACCTTGCAGACGGCACTGGGTTCAACCAACAATATAGGGCACTCTTTGGGCGAGCTTCTTGATGCGCTTGACCGGCTAGCCGCCTAGGCCCCGGCTTGCCTGCTTAAAGAGATAGATACTGGCCGACGAAGGCGTCAATGTCGGCGGCAGGCCAGCCCTTAGCTTTTAACTCATCACGGATTGCCGCGACGTTGACGTTGGGCCATGTGTGGCAACTGGCGGCAGTGCGGCGGTCGGTGTCTACGATGCGGAAGTCGTAGGGCCGTTGCTCCGAGGCAAAGACGTCGTAATATAGTACCTGATCGATCTGGTTGTCGGGCAGGAAGGTTAGGATTCGCGGTTTCAGCCCATAGAGCCCGGTCGGTTGGATGTAGTCGGCAGCGGCGATGATTAGCTCATCGCCAAGTTGGCAAGTTCGGGCTGCGGCACCGTTGAGGACACAGCAGCGGCTGCCAGCTACCCCGAAAATGATATAGGTACTGATGCGGGCACCCGAGTTCTTGTTCCAAATATCGACGAATTCAAGCGGATAGAGCCCGGCCAGTTCGCACTGTTCGGGATCCAGCGTAATAGAACCGTGATAATTAAGGTCGGCATTGGTTACCCGGATACCGTGTAATTTGGCGCGGATGACTTTCATCATGGTCGGGCACTCCCAGCCGCTCAGACCCACCACCGTTGCGGTCTGTCTCCATTCTGGCACACCCGCAGCCGACGGGAACGGCCGCTTATGAGACAATTTGCTTCATGGTTCAATGTCAAAGTTCTGAAATCCGGTTTTTTTTCAGCCATCTCCGTCCTTGCACCCGGATAGGTGTGCGCTATACCATGCAGAGCGGCAGGGGTGGTTTATGCGGGGACCGATCGGGGCGGGTCATGTCGCTGTTCATGGTGCCCTTGTTTCTGAATCGGGAGAGAGGGGCCGTGCCGACAGTCTGGATTATCCTGGCCGCAGTTTTCGTTGCGCTGAATGCCGGTCCCGTTGTGGCCGAGCAGCATCTGCCGACGGCAAACCGTCAGGCGATCAGGTTACTGGTTTCGCCGCTTCAATATTCGGCGGCCGTGGCAATCGGTGAGCGGGTGGCCAAGAAGTACAATCTGCCGCAGCCCGAGATAACTTCGATGCTGGCGTATCCCGCCGTCAAGGCCTTCTGTGCCGGTGTGGGCTCGGGCACCCCTGATGTGATCGGCCTGCCACGCCAGATGACCAGAAGTGAATATGAGCGCTGTACTGAACACGGCGTGGTTGATATCGTCGAGCTGCGAGTCGGCTTCGATGCGCTGGTATTGGTGGTGCGCAAGGGAGAGGCGGTTTTCAACTTGACGCCTCGGGGAATTTACTTCGCCATGGCCGCGCAAATTCCGCTGGATGATGAGTTCGTTGCCAACGATACTAAACTGTGGAGCGACATATCTACCCGGCTGCCTAATATTCCGATTATGGTCTATGGTTCGGATAATGGCACAGCTATCAACAATTTCTTCAAGGAAATATTCATGGAGGGCGGCTGTCGCGGGCTGCGCCAGTTCAAGATATTCTATTCCTCGGTGGACCGGGTCAAGACTTGTACCACTATCCGCGAGGATGGCCGCTATGTCGGGATCAAGGCACCGATCGCGGTGAACTTCCGAACCCTGTTTCAGGCTTC
Organism: Rhodospirillaceae bacterium; assembly: GCA_037135115.1. Classification (GTDB taxonomy): domain Bacteria; phylum Pseudomonadota; class Alphaproteobacteria; order Azospirillales; family Azospirillaceae; genus BOG-933. Next base: position 6,697 of record JBAXKX010000120.1, on the reverse strand, counting down.
TCCGCCCGGGTCGCTTGGCGTGCTGCCTTATACCGTTTATAGGCGTAACGCTGAATGGCTCCAATTGCTTCCGGTTAATAATATTTTCCCGACTGATGAGACCATCAAGAATGACACGTACGAGGCGGTGTTTCCCGTACGCTATTATGTCAAACGCAAGCACATGGAGCGCAGTCTGGGTGGTACGGGAGTCGTTCGCGGTCTCTATTCCTTCATCGAAGAACTTATGAGTGAGGAGGCGATCGGCAATGGTGGCTACCTGGAGGGCTATGGGTTGGTGGTTGATGACCCAGTGGACCGTCAAAATGATCGTGAATCCGCCATGAGGTTGCAACCGTATCGGCGTTGAGTGGCGTTGAGGGGGGTTATGGGTTGGAAATGCTGCGAATGATTCTGTCGGTCGCCATTCTCCTGACGGGTTTTCTTGTGTGTCCCGTTGCCGCAGAAACCGCTGCGGTTCCGCCGCAGGCGTTGGCCCAGCCGCCGTATGTGGTTCCCCCGTATGTGTCGGCGGGCGGGACAGCCCAAGTTGCCGGGGAGGTCTTGCCTCGCCCAACCGTGACCGGGCTCAATCCGGGGCTTGTGACTCTCAATTTTGCTGAGAATGGCGAGGATATCTACGCCCTGCCCGCAGATGGGTTGTTCAGTCGGACTTATGAAGCCATCTCATATTGGGTTACTTTTATCGTCAACGGCATCACCAACGGCCTGACGCCGCCGTCGCCGGAGACTTTCGCCAAGAGTATGAATACTACCAACCCGAACGACTTTTGGCGGCTGGTTGGTGACGCAGGATATAGCCTTAAAGAAATTTCGACCGATGTCGGCGTCATTCCTGATGTCGGCTTTCGCTTTAAGTATGTCCGTGAATTGTCGGAAGGTGACGTCAACTGGCTTGAGCGCCGGCTGACACATCATGGACAAGCCTTTAGGGATCCATTGTCGCTTTTTCAGCGGACGGTTATCTATACTTTGCTTAGCATTAATGCCAGCGACGTTTATTATGTCGACGAACTGCGTGTGAAGCTGTTGCCGTTGCCTAAGGTCCAGTTCTCGGTTATGCCCTGGGATTCGGGCCTCAGTGAAGAGCATTATACTTTGCTGCGGGCGATCCAAGGAAAGAAGCAGGCTAAGCGCAAGTTGGCCGACGAGGACGACCATTATTGAGACCTGGCCGCGATGATCGTTTCCGCCAGCTATCGCACCGACATACCCGCTTTTTACGGCTCTTGGTTCCTGGAGCGGTTGCGGGCGGGCTGGTGCCGAACCCTCAACCCCTATGGCGGTCCGCCGGTACTGGTTGATCTTAGGCCTGAATCGGTGGACGGCTTTGTTTTCTGGACCCGCAATCTCGAGCCGTTTTCCGCCGGGCTGGAGGCGGTGGAGGCAGCGGGCATCCCTTTTGTGGTCCAATACACCATCACCGGCTATCCTCGACAGTTGGAACGCTCGGTAATTGATCCGGCCCGCGCCGTGACTCAGTTTCGCCGTATCCGTGCGCGCTGGGGGCTGCGGGGCGCCGTTTGGCGCTATGATCCGATTATATTTTCTAGTCTCACGCCCCCTGAGTGGCATTTAACGAATTTTCACGAACTGGCCGCTAGTCTTTCCGGTTGCTGTGACGAGGTAGTAGTAAGTTTTATGCAGCCCTATCGCAAGACAGTTCGCAACCTTGATGCTGCGGCTATCGCGCATAATTTTACTTGGCGTGACCCGGACTGCGATGAAAGACTCGAGCTTATCACCCGTCTCGGTGGTATTGCCGCAGAACATGGCATGACCCTGACGCTATGCACTCAACCAGATTTGAATGGCCCGTCCGCCGCTTGCATCGACGTCGTTCGCCTTTCCGACGTCGCAGGAAGGCCGCTTAAGGCCCGGCTGAAGGGCAATCGCCCAGGCTGCGCCTGCGCCGAATCACGCGATATCGGCGCCTATGACACTTGCGCGCATGGCTGCGTCTATTGCTATGCCGTAACAAGCCGCGCCACCGTGCAAAAACACCTTCTTGGCCATGATGCGGCGGCGGAATTCCTCGTCGGCGGTTGATGGGCTGGTCGTTGCGGCTATCCTGTGAGCAACTGCACAATATTGTTAGCAACTGCACAATATTAATTTGAAAATGACAGTATAGAAATGTCAAGGAAAAATTATTGTTGCCATTATTATGCGTATGGGCAATAAACTAGGCCGAGTTGCCCACAGAAAACGAGTTGCCAACAGAAAGTCGGTGATTTTACGAATCCGTACTGCATTAGGAGAATATCATGTCTGCAACCAGTTCTGCTCTTCAAGCTGCGTCGAGCTATGGGTCTTTGGCCGCCGCTCATATCGTGGTCGGGGCCGACCCTCAAAATAACCGCGAGAGGTTGCTCATCGACAGGTCACGATCTGAGAGTAAGGCGGCGGCGCACCCTCCGTCCGGCCATGTCAACTCCAACCGTGGCAACAAGCTCAACATTACGGTGTAAGCTTACCCTTAAAGCGATAGGAAGTAGCGCAGCTGATAGCATCCGAAACGGGCGATCAAGCCGACACGACGAATGGCAAAGGGTGAATCGCCCTGCGCCATGTGCCCGTACTTGGTGGTCAGGAACGAGCGGTAGCCAAGTTCACGAGCGAACACTGGGTCACGCTCAACCATGAAATCGCGGTTGGGCTTGCCCCAAGGGCAGCAGAAATGATCGCAGGGTTGGCCTAGCGCCGCCTCGATTTCGGCCTTGGAACGCTGGAGTTCCTCCCTGGCCTCGGCATCATCAAGCGTGATGAATTTGCGGTGGTTGGCGCTGTGGGAACCGATAGTCATTCCGGCTGCTTGTAGTGCCCGGCAGTCATCCCAGCTCATGAACGACACCGGTCGGCGGTCGGGGGCAAAGAAGTTGCGTTGCTGGTCCGTCCACTCGCGATGATCAGTCGGCACCAGCCCAGACACCACGAAAAAGGCCGCCGGGATCGAGCGTGTGGCCAGCAGCGGCAGGGCGTTGGTCAGGCATGAGCGCAAGCCGTCATCGAATGACAGGCAAAGGTAGCGGCCGTCGAGGCAGACCCCGTCCTCCAGCAGGCGTACGGCTTCGTCAATGGTGATAAACTCGCCGATCTGCCGCATGTCATCGAGCTGCCGGGCGAAACCACCGCGCTCATCGTCGAATACATGGTGATAGAAAGGGAAGCGTAGCCAGTTGCCGGTGCTATCAATGTGCCGCCCGATCGATTTAACCTTGAGTCGGACCTGTTCGGCGGTCAGCCGGACCTTGGAGACCAGCGGCTTCGGTGCGATGTACTGTATATATGTGGATGGCTCGGGCGGCGCCTTTTTTTGCGCGTGTGTCGGTAGGTACAGTGCGGCTACGCTCTTGGCGTAGGTCTCCCAACTATAAGCCTTGACCGTTTCGGCGGCGTTGCGGCCCAGGGTTGCCCGCAAGCCGGGGTCGGCGATCAAACGACCAAGCGTCGCTGCCAGGGTGGTGGCATCCGCCGCTTCGGCTACCAGTCCATCGAAGCCGTCACGGATAATCGAACCGGTGTGTGGCGTCACTACTGCGGCCAAACCATGGGCCATGGCTTCGTAAACCGCTTTGGCTGAACCCTCCATCAGACTAGGCAGCACGAATAGGTCGGCATCTCTGAAGTACGGCTCCATTTCGGCTTGGAAGCCTTCAAAGCGTACACCGGGGGGCGCTGTACGTACCCATTCGGCAGCTTCGGAGAAGACCCGCCCGCACATCACCAGTTCAGCAGTCGAGGGTGGCAGCGCCAGCCGGCGCCAAGCCTCCAACAGAAACGTCACGCCTTTGCGTTGGTTGATGTTGCCGGCGAATAAGACGCGGACCGGGCCTACTCGCAGCGGGTCCAACCGTGACGGATGTGAAGCTGGTACCACCGGATCGGCTCCGAACGGAATGACCACGGCTTTTGCGCGTGCGGCTTCGGGCAGGCTGAGTCTGACGAATTCTGACGGGCAGACCAGCACGTCGGCAAGCTCGATGCAGGAGTCAGCGGCCGGGTCCAAGAGCGAGCCCACCTTGTCGGCGTCGATGCGGCCGGAGAGCACCAGCGGCTCATAGCAGCGCGGATGGGCCATGTGCAAATCGACCAACACCCTAACGCCCCGACTCTTCCAAAAGGCGGCGGTGAGTGGCAGGTGGTCCCAGAGATGAACTACCTCCGGCGTTGATGCCAGCCGCTGGCTTTGCCATCGACACAGATAATCGAACAGCGTCTGCTCTATCTCGCGGGCCGGCAGTTTTGGAAACAGCTTGATTCGCAGAAAATTCAGGCCGCGAGGGATCAAGGAGCGCCCGGGCAGCGGGAAATGGATCGGGGTGTAGGGCACGGCCGAGCCACGCGCTATAACTTGCGGCCTGGCGACGCCAAAGCGCACCAGCTGATAGGGCCGGTACCCAGGAGCCTTGCGAGCGCCGAAGACCGAATTGACGATAAACAGGATGCTCATGTTTCTAACCCATAACATAATGGCGGCGCGGGGCTTTCGTATCGTATGGTCTGTTTGACAACAGCACAAGTTCCAGCCAATGCCCGCAGCCTCCGAAATCCTATTGGTCACCCGCAAGTTCGCCATGCGCTGGGGCGGTGCCGAGCACTCGATTGCCGAGGTGCTGGAGGAGCTGCTAGAGGTTCGCCCGGAGCTGAGTTGGGCCGCAACCGATGGCGGCTTCGATCCGCCCGGTGGGCTGAGGCCTTTGCCTCTAGTTAACCTGATGCGCGATAGGGTTAGGTTGCGCGCATCCGTGGCGAAAACCGCTAGCCACCGTCTGGTACTGGCCCAGTCCATGGTGGCGCCGGTCCTGGTTAACGCCTTGCCCGAGCGGGTGCCGGTGGCCTATTTCTTGCGCGATGTCGCTTACTGGGATCAGTGGCCGAATAACGAGATCGGGTTGCGTCGGCTGGCCAAGGCCGCCTATCGCGTGGCAATGTCACCGTTTGTCGGCTGGTTCCGGCGCGAGAATGCTCGGGCGCTGCGTCGCGCAGATTTGCTGGTGGCGAATTCGACCTTCATGGCCGAGCGGATTCGCCTCTCCTGTGAGCGGGATGCCTTAGTAGTGTTTCCGCGCACACCTGTGGCCCCGCAACCACTAGCCGCCGGTGATGTGGTCGGTATGGCCGGGGACGGTGCCGACAAGGGCGGCACTATCGTCCGCCTTTTGGCGCGTTGGTTCCCCGAGGTGAAGTTTCGCGTTCACAGCCGCCGCCCCGTGGAAGATGCTCCGCCCAATGTTTTTACGGCACCGTGGGAGCGCGAGCCGGAACGGCTCTATGCAGGATTGAGATTGATGCTGGTGCCGTCCCAAGTGGCGGAAGCTTATGGCAGGGTTGCGCTGGAGGCCCAAGGGCACGGCGTTCCGGTGCTGGCGAGCGCTGTCGGTGGCTTGCCCGAAAACGTGCCGGGTTCGCTGTGGCGGGTCCATGATTATCGTTCGCCCGAGGCGTGGGCCAGGGCTTTTGTGCCGGCTCTCCATGCCGCTGCCGCCTCGCGCCAGTCGTCCCACAGCTTCGCCGTGCAGCGCCGTCATGAGGCCAGCCGCCAGCATCGGGAGCTGGTGCGGCGACTGGCTGGCCTTCTCGAGCATGGCCGGAGTTCCTGCGGCGATGCGTGATTATTTTAGCTATAGGCTGCATTTGGTACTTAAGCGTGTGCTGATGGCGGTCCTTCGTACCGCGCTTCGGCTCGTTGTGCGGCTGCGCCCGGCATCGCGCCCGGCATCGCGCCCGGCGGTGGTGACCGGAAGCGTGGTATTGCTTGACCGCTGCCTCGGGCTGGGCGACGTATTGATGATCTCGCCGGCCTTGCGTCTGCTGGCGCCGCTTGGCCCGGTTACGGTGGTTGCGGCGCTGCCGCCGCTGTTAGCCTGGGATGGCGAATGGCTGCGCTGTCCAGACTGGGCGTTGATGAAGGCGGAGGTCGATCGTCTGGCCGGGAGCGGTCGGTTGGTGCTGGTGCCGCGTTTGGGTGTGGGTGGGTTGCTGGCGCTACTGACTTGGCGGGGCGGGAATGCGTCCGGGATCATCGGCCTCGACTCGAGTACTTGGCTTGATGCCAGCGGCGGCGGTGGCGGTGCCATCGTTGGTCGCCATTACACCGACGGGGCTGTTGCTTGCGCTCGGGCGCTGTTGCGCTTGGCCGGTAAGGCTGGAGCGGATCAGGCTGTTGCGATTACTCCGGAGCGGATAGCCCCCATGGTCGGCGCATTGCCGGCCGGAGTCGATTTGCCGGCCGGGTCAGTGGTGGCGTTGGCGCCGTGGGCGACCTCTCGTATCCGGCGCTGGCCCCTTGCCCACTGGAGCGCGCTGATCACCCGGCTGGCATTGGATCGGCCGGACCTCCGATTCGTGCTGCTTGGCTCGGCTGAGGAGCGGCGGTTCGGCGAGGAGATCGCGGTAGCGTCGGCTTGCCCGCTGAACCTGATGGGTCGGCTTTCGCTGGCCGAAACCACGGCGGTGATTGCGCGGGCGGCGGTGCTGGTGGCTTGCGATAATGGGCTGATGCATATTGCCCTGGGGACGAAAACGCCCCTGGTGGCGCTGTTTGGCAGTACCGATCCAGGGTTGCGTTTGGTGGGGGAGGGGAGTTTGGTGGGGGAGGGCTGGCGATTGGCCTATGACCCTTCTTTGTGTCCCTGGGGCCGGTCTCCCTGCTATCCCGATTTGCATCGCGATCCATCATGCCCGGGTGCGGTCG
>JBAXKX010000119.1:0-8734 GCA_037135115.1 Rhodospirillaceae bacterium | reverse complement strand
AGTTTCGATAACGACGCCATCACCGCCGGTTTCAGCCATCAGCAGGGCCGCAACGCAGCGAGTGGCGTTGCCACAGGCCGCAACCTCGCCGCCATCGGCATTGCAAATCCGCATGAACGCCGCAGTCCCGGCGCTGCGAGGCCGCTCGATCATGATCAGTTGATCGCAGCCGACCCCCGTGCGGCGGTCAGCCACGGCGCGCAAGGCGGCCGCGCTCAGGTCCAGCTTTGCATGGCGGGCATCAAACACCACGAAATCATTGCCAAGACCGTGCATTTTGATGAAAGTCAGTGTCATTCACGAGTTATACGGCCAATGCCGTGCTGCGTCAAACTGGGGCTTTAGAAACTGGGGCTTTAGAAACTGGGGCTATGGAAATCGGCGATTGGAAATGCTGGTATCGGCTGCGTTATCCGCTACAATCGGAGTATGGAATGCCGGAGATGGCCAGAAACAGTCCGCGACAACCAGAAACAAATTTATACATTTAAGGGAGTTGCTGTTGTGAGCGGTGTCTCGATGCTGGACGTGGCCCTGGACGAGGCCGGGTTGCGGCTTGACCGCTGGTTCAAGCGGCACTATCCCGAGCTAGGCCATGGCCGACTCGAGCGGCTTCTGCGAACCGGCCAAGTCCGACTCGACGGCAAGCGGGTCAAAGCCGGCGACCGCATCGAAGCCGGTCAGGCGGTACGGGTGCCGCCGCTTGATCAAACCAATAGCAGCGATACGGCCGCCTCCGCCAACTCTGAGCGGGGAAACGGCGAGCGGGTACTCAGCCGCTCCGACGTCGACTCGATCCGGGCGCGCATTCTTTATCGCGACGACGACGTGATGGTAATCAACAAACCGGCCGGACTTGCGGTTCAGGGCGGCACCAACACCAGCCATCACCTCGACGGTCTGCTTGACGCCCTGCGCTTTGATGCCGTGGAACGACCGAAGCTGGTGCATCGGCTCGACAAAGACACCAGCGGGGTGCTGGTGCTGGCACGTTCGACCCATGCCGCCAGCAAGCTTACTGCGTGCTTTCGCGGCCGCGACGCCCGCAAACTCTATTGCGCCATCACGGTCGGCGTGGCCCAACCGGAAGGTGGTCACATTGATCTGGCGCTGGCCAAGGAATCAGGCCCACGCGGCGAGCGAGTCGCCACCGCTGGCGAGGCCGGTTTGAAGGCGACCACTCTTTATCAAGTCATGGACACGATTGGTGACAAGGCGGCCTATGTCCACCTATCACCACTCACCGGGCGAACTCACCAGCTTCGCGTCCACATGCTGGCTCTGAAAACTCCGATCCTGGGCGACGGCAAATATGGTGGCGCTGGGGCGTTCCTGTCCGGGATGGAGACCGCCAAGCAGTTGCACCTCCATGCACGCCGCATCGTGATGCCCCATCCTCGCAGCGGTGAAATTGACGTTGTGGCGCCGCTTCCCCCGCATATGATCGAAACCTGCGGCCTGCTTGGTTTCGAGCCAAAATCGCTGGCACTCGGCTTTCCTGGAGATGATATTCAGGCTTGATCCAGGCGGTATATATAGTCGCCTCCACCACCAAGGACCCATCATGTTCAGTTTCATCCCTCTCCTGAGCATTATCGTTCTGGCCTATTTCGGTATCGCCATCGGTATGTCGTCGTCAATCACTCAACCCATGATTCAACCCATGATTTGGATGTTGACCACCGGCGACCTGCTGGTAGCGGCCGGGCTGGTCCTGCTTTACCTGGAAATTTTAAAATCGGTGCGGACCTCGATGGCCTCGCTAATCGATCATGTACTGTCGCTGTTGCTGTTTACGGCATGTTTGGTTCTGTTCATACTTTTACCGCTGGCCCAAACCGGCACCTTCTTTCTAATTTTGATCATGACCTTGCTTGACGTTATCGCCGGCTTCACTGTCACTATCGCGGCATCACGGCGCTCGGTGGACGTCGGAGGCGGCCTCTAAATTTGGGGAAAGCCATTCCGTCAGGGGAAAGCCATTCCGTCAGGGGAAAACCAATGTCCAATCACCTCACCGCGCCCCAGAGCCAAAGCCTGATGGCGGCAGGCGTTACCGCCCGGCTGATGGGAGCATTTGTCGTGGCGGTGGGACTGTGGCTGGCGGTGGCCTGGGCGCTGGACTGGCTTGGCTAAGCGATGGCCGACCTCATCAGTTTGCACGGCGTCACCCTCGGCTATGACCGCCACCCGGCGGTTCACCACCTGACGGGGGGCTTTGCTTGCGGCTCTCTGACTGCGGTGGTCGGACCTAACGGGGCCGGCAAGAGCACACTGCTCAAGGGCATTATGGGTATGCTACGGCCGTTCGAGGGCCGAGTCGATCTCAAGGGGCTGCGCCGGGCCGAAATCGCCTACCTGCCCCAACAGGCCGAGATTGACCGCAGCTTCCCTATCAATGTGCTTGATACCGTCCTGCTCGGCCATTGGCGGACAACCGGCGCCTTCAGGACGGTTAAGGCGCCGCTGGCGGCCCAAGCGCGCACAGCCCTAGCCGCAGTCGGCCTGGTTGAATTCGAACATCGGCCGATCGGCAGCCTGTCGGTCGGGCAGTTCCAGCGAGTGCTGTTTGCACGCATGTTGGTGCAGGATGCCCGACTGATTCTGCTTGATGAGCCGTTCACGGCAATCGACAGCCGGACCACCCTCGACCTGCTGCGCCTGATCGAGGCTTGGCATGGCCAGGGACGGACGGTGATTGTGGTCCTTCATGACTTCGTCCAAGTCCGTAAGCACTTTCCCATGTCCTTACTACTAGCGCGCGAGCCTGTCGCCTGGGGCACCACCATAAATGTACTGACGCCTGAAAATCTAGCCCAAGCCAAGGCAATGTCGGAAGCATGGGATGAGCACGCCGGTCGTTGTGAACGAGGGCCTACGACATGACCGTTTATGGATTTATATATACGGCCTTGATCGAACCCTTTTCCGAGTACGCCTTTATGCGCCGGGCGCTGGTCGGCTGTCTGGCGCTGGCGGTAGGTTGCGGCCCAATTGGCGTGCTCTTAATGTTACGCCGCATGAGTTTAATGGCAGACGCCATGTCACACGCTATTTTACCGGGCGCGGCGGTAGCCTTCCTTTGGGCGGGGCTGTCGCTGCCGGCAATGGGAGTCGGCGGTTTTTTTGCCGGTCTGGTGGTGGCTTTGCTAGCTGGCGGCGTGGCCAGACTGACGCCGCTGCGTGAAGACGCCAGTTTTGCCGCCTTCTATCTGATCTCGCTGGCAATCGGAGTGCTGTTAGTCTCGGCACGGGGCAACAATGTCGACCTGCTCCACGTCCTGTTTGGAACCATTCTTGCGGTGGATGATGATTCGCTGGTCCTGATGGCCATGGTTGCGACGGTGTCGCTGGCTGGGCTGGCGGTGCTGTATCGGCCGCTGGTGGTCGAGTGCTTCGATCCCGGCTTTCTGCGCTCGGTCGATGGCGGCGGCGGCCTTGCCCATCACGGTTTTCTCGTCCTGGTCGTGCTCAACCTCGTCGCAGGCTTTCAGGCGCTGGGAACGCTGATGGCGGTTGGGCTAATGATGCTGCCGGCCGCAGCCGCCCGCTTTTGGGCAAGCGAGTTATGGGCGCTTTCGTTGCTGGCCGCTGTCCTGGCCTTCGCCTCGGGCTATTTCGGACTTGTACTGTCCTACCATGCCAACTTGCCATCGGGTCCGTCGATCGTCCTGACCGCAGGGCTGATCTATGGGGTGTCGGTGCTGGTCGGACCGCGCGGCAGCCTGCGCGCCCGATTTTTACCCGGCCGCCACCGCGCGGCGTAGGGCGGCGTAAACCAAACAACCAACCTAGGACGAAGAAATGCCGATCGCCCTGCTAGACCAGCCCCAAATCAGCTCGGTGTTATTCCACCCACGCCCGGAATCCTCCATCGCCCGCGAGGATGATCGCACCCACACCATACGATTCACCTTGCCCGATGGGGTAGCGCTAGGCGGCCGGCTGCATAGTGCCGCTGCCGACGCCCCGGTGGTGCTGTTTTTTCATGGCAATGGTGAAATCGCCTCCGACTATGATGATCTGGCGAAGCTGTACCGGCAAATCGGGTTGTCACTACTGATTGTAGACTATCGCGGCTACGGCATCAGCGGCGGTCGCCCCTCGGCGGAAACGCTGATCACAGACGCGCTCGCGGTCTCCGGCCAAGCTCCGAAGCTGGTTGCCGGGCACGGACTAAGTCCGGCACGTTGGCTGGTGATGGGCCGCTCGCTCGGCAGCGCTCCGGCGCTGGCTGTCGCCGCCGAGTCGAAAACCGGTCCGACCTTCTCAGGACTGATTATCGAGAGCGGTTTCGGCGAAACTCTGCCCCTGGTCAAGCGGCTGGGGGGAACGCTGCCCAGCGATGCCCTCGAGTCGCGAGACGGTTTCGGCAATCTGACACGGATCGGCCAGGTGACGATGCCGACACTAATCATTCACGGCGAGGAAGATTATCTCATCCCGTTCGCTAATGGCCGGCGGCTATTCGAGGCTTCGGCAGCCACCGACAAAAAGCTGTTGCCGATTGCCAATGCCGGACACAATGATCTGATGATAGTCGGCATGTCGGCCTATTTCTCGGCCATCGCGCAACTATCTCGACGCTAGCAATCCAGACGCTAGCAATAACGACGGTCAACAAAAAAAACCGGCGGCACCGTGAGGCACCGCCGTTTTTCGTGAAGGTTTCCCCCGGCAAACCGGGGGAAACCGGTATTTATTAGAAAGCAACCGAAGTACGGAGGAGAACCACGTCGCCGTTGTCACTGGAGCCGGGTACATCGCTGCCCGCACTGAAGTGAGTGTATTCAGCACCAGCCCGCAGGCCGGGGGCGATGGTGTACTGACCGCCGAGGGTCAGGGCACCGAGGGTCCGGTCGCCATTGAGCGCCAGATTGCCAGCGTCGGTCTCTTCCATGTACTTGACGCCGACAACGATCGCGCCCCAGGTGTACTGAGCGCCAAGGTTCCAAGCAGTCTGGTCTTGACGTTGGGTGGGGACGAAACCCACAGCCTGAATTGAACTCTTGACTGAGCCAACCGCACCACGACCCACTGCACCTATTCCGTTCACAAAACGGGCAGAAGTGTAACCACTGTCGCCGCCCCACACATAGCCGCCGCCAAGAACAAAGTTCTCGTAACCAATCTGGGCGCCGAGCTGGTAGGATGACAGACCCTTGTAGTTGTTGGCGTTGTCAAAGCCAGAGGCTGCCGCTGTCGCTGTTGCCGCCGTCTGGGTAGGGGTGTCGTTGATCGACGAGCCGCCGGTATATCCGCCACCGATCTTGCCCATCCACGGACCGGACTTCTCAACATAATTGAAAGTCGCTTCGTAGACATCGTTAAAGGTAGTGCGCTGCAGGGAGAACGGACCGCCAGCAAGAGTCCGCTGGCGGCTGCCGTCTGTATTTACGCTGATGCCGCCGTCCGTACCGTCACCACTGCGCGGTGCGTAGCTGAACGCGGCCTGCAAACCGGTAGTCGGGGTCTGGCCAAAGAAGCGGGGGCTGAAGTAAACCAACTTAGTGTCGATGTTATGCGAACCGATCAGCTGCACGCCATTCGTTGCCGAACCGCCATTGCCGAACTGGCCCCAAGCGTAGGATTGGCGACGCCCTGGAGTGGTAGCTGCGACACTGGCGGTGCCAGGCACAACATTGCCATTTTGATCAGCAGTAACCCTAAACGGAACAGCAACAGCACCGACTGGAACAGTACCGACGGGATTGAGTGTGACGTTGCGAACAGCTCCGCCAGTCGCAGTAAAGTTCGCGGAACTCTGACTCCCTGTATAGCCAAGGACTTGAGTACCCGAGCTGTTACCACTGGTGGTCATGTACGTCCGCCATTGGTCATAGATGCTGGCCATCTGCCAATCCATCGGATGCGCGACATAAGTAGCATCGTTCGCCCCATAGGCCGCACCGGCCCGGATGGTGCCGAAATTGCCAGAAACGAAGATATAAGCTTGGTCGCCGTCGATCAGACCAGTGCCAGCGTTGGCACGGAGACGGGCCAAGGCACCGTAGGTGATGCCGTTATCGGCCTGGGCCACCGGGTTCACGACAACGCGGAAACGATTCTGAAAATCGTTGACCTTGGTGTTAGAACCCTTGTCCTGGCCGATAAAGCCAGCTTCAAAGAAGGCGTCGCCGCTGATCTTGATGTCGAACTTGCCCGGAGCAGTCTGGGCATTTGCGACACCGGCCACCAGGGTCAGTGCTAGGGCGGACGTTCCCGCCAGCAAATAGTATTTCATGTGTTTGCCTCCATCATGGCAGCTAATATTAAGTTCGTTTGTTTTCCTGCTGAGAGAGAGGTAACTGCACAGGAGACAAAGTGCAAATGACAATGTGTCGACTTGAGTTGGTTGCACGTCTTATGTGTCATACAAAGCACACTAAGCGAAACGGGGCCGATCAGCTGGCAAATCAGCGGACCAATCAGCGCGTAATTCCACGGGCAACCGGACTGTGTGCGGCAAGTAGACCCGAGATCGCCAACACTGTTGCGACTACGATGCTTTTATGGTCTGTTCAGGGGGAACAGGCCGCCCTTTAACCCGGCGTGCGGCCGCCCACTTGAACAAGATGAAGACCCCACCATGATCAGGCTGCCGTCCTCCATCTTCACCGTGCTTTTCCTGGTCTCAACCCTGGCGCTGGTCGCCTGCGCCGACTCCAAGACGGTGTCCCAGGAGGATGTCGATAAGCAACAAATGTACAAATATGGCAGCATCCTCGGCGGTGAGGGCGGTATAGACCTGCTCGGCTCGCGTCGGCGCAACGATGCCCAGCAGGGCGGCGGGCTTGGCGTCAACAGCTTCCTGTGGCGCGCCTCGCTGGATACGCTAGCCTTCATGCCGATCTCCTCGGCAGATCCCTTCGGCGGCGTGATCCTGACCGACTGGTACTCCCCGCCGGAAAGCCCCACCGACCGCTATAAGGTTCAAATCTACATCCTGGACCGCCAACTACGGGCGGACGCGCTCAAGGTATCGGTGTTCCGTCAGCGACGCGACGGCGCAGATTCTTGGCGCGATGACGGCGTCGGTGCCGAGACTGCAACCAAACTGGAAGACACTATACTGACCAGGGCCCGTCAATTACGGCTCAGCCAGGGCAAGGAATAGCACACTGGTATATTGAATAATTTACCGCATCCACGGTGATTATATACCGCTTCTACGCCAAACCTTCAGAGCCCCAACCTTCAGAGTTAATGTATCATGGCCCGCTACAATTTCAGGGAAACCGAGGACAAGTGGCAGGCCATATGGCGCGACCGCTGCTGCTTCACCGCCATCGAACGGCACGATCGGCCCAAATACTATGTGCTTGAAATGTTTCCCTATCCATCGGGGCGCCTGCACATCGGTCATGTCCGCAACTATACTTTGGGCGACGTGGTTGCCCGCTTCAAGCGTGCCCAAGGTTACAACGTCCTGCATCCAATGGGCTGGGACGCCTTTGGTCTGCCCGCTGAAAATGCAGCCATCGCCAACAAGACTCATCCCGCGACCTGGACTTACGAAAACATCGCGGTAATGCGTGAGCAGCTCAAGGCCATGGGGCTGGCCTATGATTGGAGTCGCGAGGTCACCACCTGCGCGCCCGACTACTACCGACACGAACAAAAAATGTTCCTCGACTTTCTGGCGGCTGGGCTGGCTTACCGCAAGGAGTCGTGGGTGAACTGGGATCCGATCGAAAACACCGTGCTGGCCAACGAACAGGTCATCGACGGCTGTGGCTGGCGCTCGGGTGCTTTGGTCGAGAAACGTCTGCTTTCTCAATGGTTTCTGCGCATTACCGCCTTCGCCGAGGAACTGCTGAAGGGACTGGAAACCCTGGAACGCTGGCCCGATAAGGTCCGGCTGATGCAGGAGAACTGGATCGGCCGCTCCAGCGGAGCCCGCCTGAGCTTCAAGCGGACCGATGGTGGTGAAACCATAGAGGTCTATACCACCCGGCCGGACACTCTGTTCGGTGCCTCATTCCTGGCGATCTCGCCCAACCATCCGCTAGCGGTGACGCAGGCGGTTGGCAATCCCGGATTGACCGCCTTCATAGCCGACTGCAACCGAGTCGGGACCAGCGAGGCGGCAATCGAAACCGCTGAAAAGAACGGATTTGATACCGGGCTGACCGTCTGGCACCCCTTTGTCCCCGGCGTGGCGCTGCCAATTTACGTCGCCAACTTCGTGCTGATGGATTACGGCACCGGGGCCATCTTCGGCTGCCCGGCCCACGACCAGCGCGACCTTGACTTTGCCCGAAAATACGGCCTTGCGGTCAAGCCAGTAGTAATTCCCCCAGATGCCGACCCGGCCAACTACCAAGTCGGGACACAGGCCTATACCGGCCCCGGCATCCTGCACAATTCCGGCTTCCTCGACGGACTCGACGTCGAGTCGGCAAAGCGGACGGCAGGCGAGCGGCTGGAAAGCACCGGTCAGGGCCAACGCACCACGGCTTGGCGCCTGCGCGATTGGGGAGTGTCACGCCAGCGCTACTGGGGCTGCCCGATTCCAGTGATCCACTGCGAAACCTGCGGCATTGTGCCCGTCCCTGAACAACAATTGCCGGTGCAACTCCCCGACGACGTTAGCTTCGACCGACCGGGCAATCCGCTGGAGCACCATCCGACCTGGAAACACATTACCTGCCCGTCATGCGCCAGACCGGCCCGGCGTGAGACCGACACCCTCGACACCTTCTTCGAGTCGTCTTGGTATTTCGCCCGCTTC
>JBAXKX010000118.1:0-8863 GCA_037135115.1 Rhodospirillaceae bacterium | reverse complement strand
AGAAGCCGACCGCGTTATGTCCATACCACCATTGGACCATCGCGCTCTGGACGCCAGAAACCACCGTGTAACTTTTCCAGCCAAAGAAAGAAACAGGGACATTAATATTGTTGCCAAGGTGCAGGATCGCCACCGTCACCATAAAGCCAAGGAAGAACCAGTTGGCAACATAAATGTGCGGCTCCTGCCTCCTCGCGATGGTTCCGACAAAAATAGCAATATAAGCGACCCATACGACTGTTAACCAAAGATCTGTGTACCACTCAGGCTCAGCGTATTCCTTGCCCTGGGTAATGCCCATGACATATCCGCTTGCCGCCAAAAGAATGAATATTTGATAGCCCCAGAACAAGAACTTGAGGCCGGACTCCCCGCCCCAGGCCCGTGCCCGGCAGGTACGCTGGACGCAATAGAAAGACGTCGCGAACAAAACGTTGCCGCCGAACGCAAAGACAACCGCCGAGGTATGAACAGGACGGAGGCGACCGAAACTGGTCCATTCAAGGCCCAGATTTAGCGCCGGAAAAGCGAGTTCCGAGGCGATGTACAAACCCATGGCCATGCCGATTATGGCCCAGAATACCGCCGCGAGCGTAAAATAGCGGATCGTGTCCTCCGCATACTCCACCGGTCGCGGGGCCGAAACTATTGCTGACATTGCCCTCTCCCAAGTCCTGGCCCGGAGGGAACGCCCGGCCCGTGAGGGCACAACCGTCCTGATTGATTCGCTCCAGCCCGACATCATTAGCTGGATTAGGGCTAACCATTGCGACATTGTCAATTAAATTTTTACAGGCCATTCCGATATATCGATATAACCCTTACATATTTCCTTGACACGGATGGATGGGGCGGGACAGGCTGTGAAACTCAATTTGGCCAACGGAGGTCTGGAGTTGTCATGATCCGGCCGCCACCTCCAATTTCACCGCCTCCATTTTTGCAGCAGGGGCGCCGCCTAGCTAGAAATCAAGCGCCACGCCAGCAAAGCGAGACCAGCGGCATTGATTACCATAAGCGCGGGCAAAACGCGGGCTACCAAGGCCGGCAAGGCACGCCCGGCGATGTGCCCGGCGAAACCGATCACGACCAGCGCCGGGACTGTGCCGAGGGCAAAGGCGATCATCGCGAATGCCCCGGTCAACGGATTGGCGCTGGCGGCGGCTGCGGCAAGCGCACCGTAGACCAACCCACAGGGAATGAAGCCCAGCGCGAGTCCCAGTCGAAAGCCCCGCCAACCAGTCGCGGCACCGGGAACAGCCAGCAATGGCCGGACCAAACTTCGTGCTACGCTGGCCACGCCGTTTACGTTGCCAGGCTCGGGAAAAGTTCCCCAACCACGCAGCTCAGCACAGACAGACAGCTTCGCGCAGGCGGACAACAGGAAACTGAGCGCCGCCAGCCCCAACAATGTAGCGCCGAGCCAGCGAAAAGCCGGAACCCTTTCCACCCCGGCGGTGATTGTCGCCGTCAACGCGCCCAAACCGGCATAGGTAATCATCCTCCCGAGATGATAAGGAACCAACAGGGCCCCGGACCAACGGTGGCACTCCCGCAATCGCGCGGCCGGTATGCCCTCCAGGCGCGCCGAAACTTGGCTGAGAACGAGCGGTCCGCACATGCCGACGCAATGGGTCCAGCTGCCCAACAACCCGGCGAACAGCAGCGCCACCAGCAGGCCGCCATTGCCCTGGATAGCGGCGCTGCAATGGCCGGTTCCAGCCTCGAACATGGCCCAGGCCAGGGACTCCTCCATAAACGCTCTCCATTAAACATAAGGGCCAAGCTTGTTCAACACCAAGACAATACCAGACATCCATCTCGGGATCTAGAACAATGCGCATGAACAAGCCTGCTAAACCTTTGGAAAACTCTGAAGACACTCCGCTATTTGCCGACCACAAGAAGGTATACCCCAAATCAATTAGCGGAACATTCCGCCGGCTCAAATGGCTAGTTTTGATTACTTTATTATTTATATACTTCTTTACGCCATTTTTGCGTTGGGATCGTGGCCCCGAAATGGCTTCTCAAGCAGTGTTATTTGATTTTAGCGGCGGTAGATTTTATTTCTTTGATGCAGAGATTTGGCCGCAACAAATTTATTACATCATGATTTTACTCATATTTAGCGCACTGGCTCTTTTCCTCTCCACAGCCTTGTTCGGTAGGATCTGGTGCGGCTACGCTTGCCCGCAAACCGTGTGGTCAGACCTTTTCATGCTGGTGGAACGCTGGATCGAGGGCGAGCGCGGGGAGCGCATACGCCGTGACATAGGACCGACCACACGCGCTAAGGTTTTGCTGAAGTTGGCTAAACATGCGGTTTGGCTGGTGATTTCACTGCTTACCGGCGGTTGGTTCATCGCATACTTCTACGATGTCCCTACCCTGGCCCATGATATAATGGCCGCGCAACTATCCTCCTCCACATTGGTCATGATTGGGATACTGACCCTGATCACTTATTTCCTGGCCGGGTATGTACGCGAGCACGTTTGTACATTTATGTGCCCATGGCCGAGATTTCAGGCTGCCATGCAGGACGAGGAGAGCCTAGTTATTACCTACCGCAGGTGGCGGGGTGAGAACAGATCGCCGCTGCACAAATCTGTGGCGTGGCCAGAGCGCAGAGCCGCCGGTTTTGGTGATTGCATTGATTGCGGCGCTTGCCAACAAGTCTGTCCTACCGGCATAGACATACGCAACGGATCACAGTTGCAGTGTATAGGGTGCGCGTTGTGCATTGATGCCTGCAATGAGATAATGACCAAGATAGGCCGCGAGCGTGGCTTGATCGCTTTTGATACCGACAACAACCAGATCGCCTGTTCCACCGGCCTGCCTCCCCGCTTCCGGTTGCTGCGCGGTCGTACCGCAACCTACGCCCTATTGATGCTGGCGCTGATCGTGGCCTCGACCATTGCCTATGAGCGACGGCCGCAGGTCCAAGTCAACGTACTGCGGGACCGCGCGCCTTTATTCGTGCGGCTGTCTAGCGGCGAGATTCTCAACGGCTACACCCTCAAAATACTTAATATGACCCGCAACGCCCGTGAGTATCAATTGACCTTGTCCGGAATCGCCGGCACCACTATGACCATGGCTGGCGGGGCCGCGACTCCCTCAACACTGCTCCGTCTCAACGCCGATGCGGACACCGTCGCGACCTTTCGCGTCATGGTCAGGGCACCCCGTGCTTCGCTAACCGGCTTTTCTACCCCACTACAATTCACCGTTACACCTCAAGTTGAGGGGGATGGCGACCGCTATGAAGCTGTCTTCTTGGGACCGTGATAAAGGAAAACTCCGTAATGCCAAGTATGACATCAACTTCGACAGCCGCTTCCCGCCGCAGGCCCGGCTGGTACATCCCTTGGCTATTCCTGCCGCCTTTCATGGCTGTACTGCTGGCTAATATTTGCCTTATCTACTTTGCTTTTGCCTCGTTCAGTGGCTTGACGACCGAGCACGCATCGGCGGAGGGTGCCAACTACAATGCCGCCATAACCGCCTCCCGCGCCCAAGCCGAACGCGGCTGGCAGGGTTCCGTGACCTTTTCCAATCCGGAGAAATTGGTCGGGACGGTCGATCTAATCCTACTTGATCGCGAGCACCGGCCGCTGACCCGGGCCGACGTTACTGCCACCTTCATCCGACCAACATCGACCGGGGCCGATCAGGCTTTCCAGCTGCGCGAGCTAGACGGTGGACACTACCGCGCCGAGGTAATGCTGAAGCTGCCGGGTATTTGGGAACTGCGGCTGGTTGCCCGCCACCCGGCCGGGACTTGGCAGAACGCCGAAAGGGTCATGGTTAAATAACAATGACCGCTTGCGCCCATTGTGGACAACCGGCAGCGAACGAAACCAACGTCGGCTTTTGCTGTCAGGGTTGCGCCACCGCTCACGAGCTGGTGCATGGGCTGGGACTTGAAAATTATTACGCCCGACGCAGCATTGATCCGATGGCGCGACCGATGCGGCCCGAGCATTCGGCGGGCACCATTGATCCCTCAATCGTTATCCACCATGAAGCCGGGGGGGCAGGCCATCCCCACCTAGCCCAGCTTCACTTAATGATCGATGGCATCCAATGCGGTGCCTGCGTCTGGCTGATTGAAACAGTATTATCGCGTCAGCCCGGAGTGGTCAAGGCTAGGCTCAACATGACCACCCGTCGGCTAAGCTTGAGCTGGCTGCCGGAGCTGGCCGACGCCTCAGAACTGGTCGGCATCATCTGCCGCCTTGGCTACCATGCGCTGCCCTACGATCCACGTCGGCTCGGCGGTGCCGACGCTGAGGCCGAAAAGGAGCTGATGCGCGCTCTGGCGGTTGCGGGCTTTGCTGCCGCCAATGTCATGCTGATTTCCGTGGGGGTGTGGGCCGGTCTGGCCGAAGACATGGGGCCGGCGACCAGAAGCCTGATGCACTGGTTCTCGGCGCTGATCGCCATGCCGGCGCTGGCCTGGTCGATTAGGCCGTTCCTGCGTTCGGCGCTGCGGGCGCTGGCCTCGGGGCGTACCAACATGGACGTGCCGATCACCATCGGCGTCAGCCTTACTGCGATGATGAGCCTGTTTGAAACAATAAACGGTGGGCGGCACGCCTATTTCGACAGCGCCATTACCTTACTATTCTTTTTGCTGGTTGGACGCTTTCTCGACCGCCGAGCGCGCGGCCGTGCCCGCTCGACCGCCGAGCATCTGCTGTCGCTTGGTGCGGTTTCGCTCACCATAGTCGATGAATGCGGACGAACAATGGTTATTCCACCGGAGCGTGTCGAGGTCGGCATGACCGTGCTGGTGGCTGCCGGCGAGCGGGTGCCGGTCGATGGCCGGGTGATTGACGGCATCTCAGACCTCGATACCAGCCTGATTACCGGCGAGACCTTACCTGTGATCACGCGCCCAGGGGAGGTGGTATTTGCGGGCACGCTCAACCTAACGGCGGCGTTGCGAGTCGTGGTTACCGCCGTCGGCAATGCTACTCTGTTGGCTGAGATCGTACGGCTTATGGAGGTGGCCGAGCAAGGCCGCGCCCGCCATGTCGCACTTGCCGACCGGGTTTCCCGCTTTTATGCCCCCGTGGTCCACTTGGCGGCGCTGTCGACCTTCCTCGGCTGGCTATTGGTCGGTGGGATGGCTTGGCAGCCGGCGTTACTGATCGCAGTCTCTGTGTTAATCATCACCTGTCCTTGCGCGCTGGCGCTGGCGGTGCCGGTGGTCCAGGTCGTCGCCAGCGACCGTCTGTTGCGCCTTGGCGTGTTGTTGAAATCGGCGACCGCGCTTGAACGGCTAGCTATGGTCGACACCGTCGCTTTCGACAAGACCGGAACCCTAACTGATGGCCTGCCAGAACTGCTAACAACTGGAATTAACTGCGAAGCCCTCACCTGTGCGGCAAGCTTGGCCGGAGCCAGCCGCCATCCGTTAGCGCGGTCGCTTTGCCGCGCCGCCGCCGACGCGGTAGTAGCTGTGGGAGTTCGCGAAGTACCGGGCTCGGGGCTGGTTCGCGATACTCCCGAAGGTGAGATCAGGCTCGGTCACCGCCGTTTTGCCGGAGTTGGAGCTGAAGGCATAGTTGAAGCTGAAGCTGGCGCGGCCGTACCCGAATTATGGCTGTCCCGGCCGGGCATGGCACCGGTGCAGTTCACCTTCCTCGACCGTCCGCGCCCCGATGCCGCTCAAGTTGTAGCACAACTGCGGGCTATGGCGATACATGTGGTATTGCTGTCGGGCGACCGCGAAGTTACCGTCGCTGCACTCGCCCGCAAGGTCGGCATCGAGGACCACCACGCCGAACTTGATCCCGCCGCCAAGACCAATCACCTTCAGGTTCTCGCTGCTGCGGGACGCCAGGTGCTGATGGTCGGTGACGGTCTCAACGATGCGCCAGCGCTTGCTGCGGCCTTGGTCTCGATGTCGCCATCTTCCGCCGCCGAGATTAGCCAAGTCGCAGCTGATGCGATTTTCCAGGGCACCCAACTGGGTCCGGTGGTCGAGGCTCTGCGTGTTGCCCGCCTCGCCGATCGACTGGTGCGCCAAAACTTTATGTTGACCATCCTTTACAATTTGGTAACCGTACCATTGGCGGTTGCTGGCATGGTTACGCCGCTGATTGCCGCCGTGTCGATGTCTACGTCTTCACTGGCGGTGATCGTCAACTCATTACGCTTGGGACGGCTACCGAAGTCTGGCCCCGATTAAAAGGCCCCGATTAAAAGGCCCCGATTATAAGGAACTTACGATGTCAGAACTGGTGCTGCTGATGTGCGCCGCACTGGGCCTTGGCCTGCTTGGCTTGGCCGCCTTCCTGTGGGCGCTTAAGTCCGGCCAGTTCGATGATCTGGACGGAGCCGCCTACCGTATCCTGTTTGATCCTGAGCCGGAGGCGATTAAACAAAAAGACACGCCGGAGGCGATTAAACAAAAAGACACGCCGGAGGCGAACCAACCAGGGGAGAAACCGCCATGCCCGAAACCATAATCTATCAGGATAATCACGTAACAGTCACTACACGAGAGGTTGCGGCCGATGGTGCCTCGTGCCTGATATCGGATATTATTGATACCATGGTCGCCGGTGGCACCGGAGTTGAAGAAAAAGTATTTCTATCACTGATAGTAATATTTGGGATTGGCGTTGCACTGGTTGGCTTACTTCTCAATGACAATGGCGAACTTTGCCTTGGTCTCGGCCTTGCCGTGGTTACCGCCCTGGTCTTGTGCGGAAAATGCCAGCTCCGTCTGGCCACCACCAACGGCAGAACGACCATCCTCGTCCACCGCGACATCCGTTACATCCGGCGCGTGCGCGACGCAATCGAAGAAGCGATGGCCGCAAGCCAGAGTCTAAGCCGAGAAGGAGACGCACTGCCCCAGTGATCTATTCTCATTTTCTGCGGCCTCCCGTGCTGCCAACTCTCCGACAGTGTCAAGCTCACGGCATGCGTTGCTCTAGCGCTTGCCGCAATGCCTCTGACCAACAAAGTCATCAATGGAGCTTTGCTAAATCACTGCGGCCGAACCCGCCCGGTCAAGCCCTCTAATCCACCAACGCCACAGCTTTAATCTGGGCGAACACCGACTGGCCCGGCGCGAGGCGCAGCGAGTCCCAGGATTTTCGAGTGACGCGAGCGAGCAGGCGGGCGCCACTACCATCGTCACCCAGCGCCACTGAAACCATGATCTGCACGCCGTCCCGAGGTTCGGCGGCAAGGATACGCACAGGCGGAGTATTGAGAATGGTGGTCCCGGCTGGTGGCTCGCGGGCTAAACTGACATCGGAAGCAGCTATTCGGATGCGGTGTACCGTGCCCGTGACTCCGGGGCTACCAGGGACTAACAGCAGACCACCGGCCAGAACCAGCGTGGTGATGCCATAGGCCGCGTCGAAGCTTTTAACCGTTGCCGGTAAGGTAACACCGGCCTCAGGCAAACGAGCGATCGACAGTTTGGGATCGGCCTGCAAATCCTCAAGCGGCCCGGCCGCCGTAACACGACCGGTCTCCATCAGCACCAGATAGTCGGCCAGCCGCTCGATTTCGGCAATGTCGTGGCTGACATAGAGCGCCGGTACCGACAGCGCATCGTGCATCCGTTCCAAATAAGGCAGAATCTCGTCCTTGCTGAAACGGTCAAGAGCTGCCAGCGGCTCGTCCATCAGCAGCAGTTCGGGCTGTGACAGCAGCGCCCGGCCGACCGCGACCCGCTGGCGTTCTCCGCCCGACAGGTGCAGCGGCGCACGCTCAAGCAGGGGTGCCAGTCCAAGCAGCCAGACAACCTCGTCCAAGCCGATAGTCTCAGGCACGCCACGACCAACGGTGCGGTGATGTCCATAGAGCAAGTTAGCCCGCACCGAAAGATGGGCAAACAAGCTGGCCTCCTGGAAGACGTAACCGACCGGCCGCCGGTGGGCAGGGCGGAAATGGCCGCCATCCTGCCAGACCTCGCCATTAAGGGCAAAATAACCATCATCCAGCCTTTGCAAGCCGGCAACGCAGCGCAACACCGTGGTCTTACCGCAGCCAGACGGGCCAAACAGGGCGGTGATCCCCCGCATCGGCGCATCAAAACTGATATCGAGCGCAAAACCGCCCAGCTGCCCCCTGAAACGAGCCGAAAGGACCAAGGGCTCCGTCATATCCCGGTCCGTCCGATGCGCTTTTCCAAGATCAACATGATCAGGATCACCACGAAGGAAAGGGCCAGCATACCGCCGGCGAGCCAATGCGCGGTGGCCCACTCGCCGGTTTCGACATAATCGTAAATCGTGATCGAAAGCACCTGAGTTTGCCCTGGAATGCTGCCGCCGATCATCAACACGACGCCGAATTCTCCCAACGTATGCGTAAAGCCGAGCACGGCGGCAGTAAGAAAACCCCGCCTCGCCAGCGGCAGGGCGACAGTGAAAAAGCGATCAAGCGGCCCCGCGCGCAAAGTGGCCGCCACCTCCAGCGGCCGTTCGCCGAACGCCTCGAAGGCGTTGCGGATCGGTTGGACCACGAAGGGCATTGAGTAAAGAACTGAGCCGATTACCAGCCCCGGAAAGGTGAAGGCTAGCGAATGCGCACCCCACAGCCCAGCCAACCAGCCGCCGGGACCATGCGGACCGAGCAAGAGTAAGAGATAGAACCCCAGCACGGTCGGTGGCAGCACCAACGGCAGCGCCACCACAGCGGCTACCGCTTCTTTCCACCAAACGCGGGAGCGCGCCAGCCACCAAGCGATAGGTGTGCCAACCACCAGAAGAATTACCGTGGTTAGCGCTGCCAGTTGCAACGTGAGCAAGATCGACTGAGCAAGCATATCGACTTTCACCTAGCCGAGGCGGTGCCGTAACCGTATTTCGCGATTATCTTC
>JBAXKX010000117.1:0-8869 GCA_037135115.1 Rhodospirillaceae bacterium | reverse complement strand
AGCGATCATGCATTTTTCTGTTTATATTATTTTCAGTTTGAACGGTGGATTAAGGATACATTAGGGTTCATCTGCGATCAACGCCTTGAAATTTCTGATCCAGTAGATAGACTGGCATGGAAACAGGTTCGCAACAGAACAGCAAATATGGATGTAGTTGAGATCATTAAGTTATTGCTCCCAGATCAGCCTAACTTTCACAAACAGATTGATCACTATAAAAAAACCTACCGCAACAAGATCGTTCATCAAGGCAATTTGACAACAGAGATTGACCTGGGCGCGATCGTTGCCGAGATGGATGACCTTGCCAGCAATATTTACATGAACATATTATTGTTTTTTGATATGTCAATCCGTCATGGCTACCCACACACCGAGGCCACCCCATGAACTGGCTTAGCAACTACGTTCGTCCCAAGATTCGCGCCTTGGTTGCGCCGCGTGATGTTCCCGAGAACCTCTGGCACAAATGCCCGAGCTGTGAGGTGATGATATTCCATCGTGAGATGGAAGAGAACCTCAGCGTTTGCCAGCACTGCGGCTTTCACATGCGGCTGACGCCGGAGCGGCGACTTGCCATGATGTTCGACCGTGGCGAGTACCAACTGGTCGAGCTGCCCAAATCGCTGATTGATCCACTCAGGTTCCGCGATACAAAGCGCTACGCTGACCGCCTCAAGGAGGCCCAGTCCAAGTCTCAGCGCGCCGATGCGATCCTTGTTGCCTTCGGCAAAATGAGCGGGATGGATGTGGTTATCGCTGCCTTTGATTTCCGCTTCATGGGCGGCTCGATGGGAGTTGCGGTAGGCGAGGGTCTGCTGACAGCGGCCAAACTGGCCGTGATCCAGCAAGCGCCGCTGATCGTGGTCCCGGCCTCGGGAGGGGCGCGTATGCAGGAAGGCATCCTGTCACTGATGCAGATGCCGCGCACGGTGATCGCAGTTGAAATGGTCAAGGAAGCCGGACTGCCCTATCTGGTGGTGCTAACAGATCCCACCACCGGCGGCGTCACCGCCTCGTTCGCGATGTTGGGTGACATACATCTCGCCGAAAAAGGCGCGCAGATCGGCTTCGCTGGCGCCAGGGTGATCGAGGACACTATCCGCGAGACCCTGCCAGAAGGCTTCCAGCGTGCCGAATACCTGCTGGAGCATGGCATGGTGGACATGGTAGTCCACCGCAAGGATCTGCGTGAGACGTTAATTCGCATCCTCAGCCTACTCCGCCATCCCAGGCCGGCGGCGGAAGTGGTAATGTTGACTAAGGTGGAGGCCGGTGAGGTGCCTAAATTGGGCTATGATGGTTCGATGCCCAAACGCGGGCGCGGCGCCGATGCCGCCTCAAACCAGCCCGTCAAGCCCGTATTAATCACGACACAGCCGACGGGAGACCATGCCGCTACCTGACCCCCCAGACGCCGCAGACAGAGCGCCAGACGCCGCAAACCGAGCGCCAGACGCCGTAGACCCGGTATTGGAGCGCCTGCAACGGCTGCATCCTAAAGCTATTGACCTGTCGCTCGACCGGGTCCGGCGGCTGTTGGCGGCGCTTGGCGACCCACAGGAACGCTTGCCGCCAGTGGTCCACGTCGCCGGGACCAATGGCAAAGGCTCGACCATCGCCTTCATGCGGGCTTGTCTCGAGGCAGCGGGCTATCGGGTTCATGTCTACACTTCACCCCATTTAGTGCGCTTCCATGAGCGCATCCGGGTGGCGGGCAGGTTGATTGCGGATGACGCGCTGATTGCATTGCTGGAGGAATGCGAGAGGGCCAATGGCGGGCAGCCGATTACCTTTTTCGAGATCACCACCGCAGCCGCCTTCTTAGCCTTTGCCCGCGAACCAGCTGACGCCGTTTTGCTGGAAACCGGCTTGGGCGGCCTGCTCGACGCGACCAATGTAGTTTCGCGCCCGGCAGTGACCGCAATCACCCGCATTTCCTATGATCACATGGGGTTCCTCGGCCCAACTCTTACCGGTATCGCCAGGGAAAAAGCCGGAATACTCAAGCGCGGCGTGCCGCTGGTCCTGGCACCACAACCGGCCGCAGAGGCCGCCAACACCGTATTAAGCCGCGCCCTTGCGGTTGGGGCACCAATTTCGCCCTGGTCAATAAAACGCCTGACTGGCGGTGGCTTTCATTTTGCCAGCCGCCGACGTTCACTGGAACTTCCGCCGCCCAGCCTGACCGGCGCTCACCAAGTAATCAACGCCGGGCAAGCCGTCGCCTGCCTCGACGCCCTGGCCGGCTTGGCCAATGTGCCCGATTTTGCCGTTGAGGATGACGCCCTGATTCGGGGCCTAGCCGCCGTATCGTGGCCGGCACGTCTCCAGCGCTTGACACGCGGTCCACTGGTGGCGCGGTTGCCGGCTGGCTGGGAAATATGGCTCGACGGCGGCCACAACGACTCGGCCGGTGAAGTCCTAGCAGTACAAGCCGCGACCTGGAGCACCGCATTCCCCAAGCTGCCGCTGGCACTAGTTGTCGGTATGCTGGCAAGCAAGCGGCCACTGGACCTATTGACCCCCCTCGCCCGTCATGCCAGTATTCTTAGCGCCGTGCCTATTTCTGGCGAGCATAGCACCCTCACCGCCGCGCAAGTTGCCGAGGCCGCCGGTATGGCAGGAATCAGGAACGCCGAGACTGCGGACAACCCGACGGCCGCCCTGGACTCCATGATCCAACGAGTTCCCGGGCCTTGCCGGGTGCTGATCTGCGGCTCATTTTATCTGGCAGGAAGTATTCTTGCGGAGAACGGATGAGCTTTTACCGCAACGCGGGCGACTTTGGCACCCCGTCGGCAATGTCAACGGCGGATTTCTTGATACTACGACGGTCTTTGACCACACTGAGAACAGCGCCTAGGCGCTCGACCCGGATAATCTGCTGACCGTCAACGCTGTTATTGCACCCCGTAAGCGTTAAGCCGATGAAGAAATCGCCTTCGGAAATAACGCGGGTCAGTTCAAACTGTTTAGGCAGAAAATACATTGCCGAGAGATAATTAGCGCAAACCAGAACCTTATACTTATGCTCGATCATCTTACCATGATTTTCATTTTGAACATAAGCCACCAGCTCCCTGGCCGCCTGGGCGATCGAGGTGCCCCAATAGTCCAACTCATACCTGCCGTTAGCCCCTTTCACTCCACCGACCAGTGCATTGTAGTAAATATACTGGTTTGGGTGAAGCTCCATCATGATCCAGGCTTGGGTTATCAGTGGAGCACTGAATATAGCGAGCGCCACCCGGTGTAGCCAGAGCGGCCAGCGATCAATGGCGACCCACAACCTACCCAAGGACATCCCAGCTAGAACCACGAGCGGCGGCACCATAAACAGGAAATGACGGATGCCATTATAGACTTCTGGACGCATTACCAAATAATAGGCCAATGGAAATAGCGCCGCTAGCACCACCATCAAGACCTGAAGCCAAAGTAATCCCTCTTCATCAATGGTAAACTTACGCTCGCGGTGGCCATGCCAATCAACTAGCCAGCCAATGCCGGAACATGATGCCATCACCAACCCAACCAGCACGATTTCCGGCAGTTTAACTGCCAGCATCAGCGGCAGATACCACAAAGGCGGCGCCGACGCCTTAAATGTTACGCCAGCCGCCAGCACCGAGTTCGGCCAGGTAAAGTGTGAAAAAATTTGAAACGCCACCAGCGGATTGAGCGGCGACAGCACGGCCCAAGGCCAGCACAGCCCCATCACCACATAGGCCAAGACCAGCCCCGGCAGCAATCGCCGCAGGATGCCGCCTGCAACCCGCAGCGTTTCTCCCGGCGAAGCACCGTCGCGCCGCACCAGCACGAGATAAAGCAACAAAATCAAACCAAGATAAGCACCGCCCAGCAACGCCCCAACCCGAGTTCCCAGCGTCACTCCGGACACAAGTCCTAGCCAAAGCACGGTCCCGAGCCTGGGCTTAGGCAGTTCGGCAACGATGCGACAGGCAAGATAAAGAATCCAGGTCATGCCGCAGGCGAACGGCATATCCTTGGGATTAATCGGCATGTGGCCGTAATAGTCTGGAGTAAGCGTCAGCAGTACCAAGGCGAGGAACCCGGCACGCTCCCCGGCCAACAACCGCGCAAGCCGCCAAGTAGCTACAAGACCGAGCACACCGACCAAGCCGCCCAGCAGCGAGCGCGTCTCGTACTCACCGAGCGGCGATACAAGATTGACGGCGGCGGCCAGCAGGTCGAAGGCACCACCATAGAGATAAAGATTCTGGTACTCAAACGCCGAGCGGTCGACAAATCCCGTCATATAGTAAGCTAATAGCTTCTTGCCATACTCATTCTGAACCTCGGCGTCCCAGATTATGCCATACTCGCTGTATGTCAGGATCACCAGCAAAGTAATGCCGAACAACCATAGCCAGGACAGGTCGTCGAACAATTGGCGCAAATATACAGTGCCTCCGTTGGAAGGCAAACTGGACATCAGCCTTTTCCATTCGGCGGCAGTTGGAAGGGAAGCGCCTCCATTTCGTTTTGATTGTCCCAACCGTAGGCGGCGCGAACGATGAACAGAGGCCTCCCCTTGACCTCGTTGTAAACCCGCCCTAGATAATCGCCGATAATACCGAGAATCAGCAGTTGAACGCCTCCCAAGAAGGTAATGGCGACAATCAGCGATTCGAAGCCTGGAACATCGGCACCATAAACCAACGTCCGCAAAACGCGGTAGCTGCCATACATGACCGACAGCAACGAAACAATCGCCCCGATTAGGCCCCAAACCCGCAGCGGGAACACCGAAAAGGCGGTCAGACCATCAATCGAAAGGTGGATTAGCTTAAGAAAACCCCACCGGCTTTCGCCCGCTACGCGCTCGCCCTGGTGGTATGGAATACTGGCTTGACGAAACCCGATCCAGGCAAAGATGCCCTTCATGAAGCGGGTGCGCTCAGGCATGCGATTGATCACGTCGACTACCTTGCGATCCATCAGCCGGAAATCTCCGGCCTCACGCGGCAGCTTCACATCTGACATATGCTCAAACAACCAGTAAAATATCCGGGCAAATATCCGGTGGCCCAAACTCTGGCCGGTGCGATGGTCACGCACCGCGATCACCATATCAAAGCCCTCTTGCCATTTTCCCAGCAGCGGGCCGAGCAATTCCGGCGGATGTTGAAGATCAGCGTCCATCGGCACCACCGCGTCACCGCAAGCATAGGACAGCCCGGCCGACAGCGCGAGTTCCTTGCCGAAGTTGCGCGACAGTTCAACTACCCGTACATTGCTGTGGAGATGATTTATTTTCAACAAACGGGCAAGCGTGTCATCGCGACTGCCATCGTTGACGCAAATCACCTCCCAGGTTACACCAAGCTTATCAAGTATCGGCAACAATCTAGCGAACAACGCATCCGTGCCCTCCCCCTCATTGTAAAATGGGATAACCACCGACAGCGTCGGCCCGGGAACGGCGGCGCATGGCTGCGGCGAAAACCCACGAGGTGCGGCAGGGCAATACATATACGGAATGGGAAACGGCATAACGACTCGTCCGGTTTGAGAATGCAAACACCTACGCCACCGTCGCCGCGACAGACAGCGTGACGGACCAACATTTTCTTTGTATAGCACGGTTGCCAAGCTCGGCAACACTCCACCAGACCATGATTCCAACGACTACAGCCCGAAACCCGGACGTAACCGTTTTTTTCGCCGACAGAGTAGGCTGGGTCACCCCCCCATACCTCATATCGCGCCGCAATAAGTATATATGCGGCATTACTGTTATTGGCTTGAGAGCCAAGGCCATGTCATTATCCGTTATTGGCCGTTTGATCGTAACGCGGTCGGGAGTCGTCCTTTGCGGATGGTGACAATCGAGGTTAGGCGGCATGACCAAGTCAGGAACGATTTCCGGGGTCGAGCAGGTTAAGACGACGGGCCGACAGCTGCGCGGAACCATCGCTGAAACCCTGAGTGGCGGCGGTGCCGAACCGTTCTCGACCGGCGACGATGCCTTGCTTGAGTTCCATGGCATATATCAGGGTATCGGCCAAGACATCGAAGGCGGGGCTGGGGCTGGGGCTGGGGCTGGGGCTGACGGGAACCCGACCCGGCTGTTGACTGTGCGAGTCCGCGTCCCGGCCGGGCGTCTCACCCCTGGACAATACCTCGCGCTCGACGATCTTGCCGGGCGATACGCCAATGGTGTCATGCGCCTGACCAGCCGCCAATCATTGCAGTTTTATGGCGTGGCAAGGGCGAAGCTGCGACCGCTGATCACCGATATCTATCAAAGCCTGCTTACCACACTGGGAGCTGGCGGCGATGTGGTTCGCAACATCATGGCCAACCCGGTACCGTTCAAAGACCCTGTTCACACCCGCATCCAGGAGGACGCGCGCCGTCTCTCCAAGCTGTTCCGGCCGAGAACTCGGGCCTATCGCGAAATTTGGCTGGACGCGCCCAAGCTGCCCTTTTCGACCGAAACCGAAATTGAGCCGGTCTACGGCCCCACCTACCTGCCTCAAAAGTTCAAGATAGCGCTAGCCACCCCCGACGACAACTCGGTTGACGTGTTCGCCCAAGACCTCGGCATTATCGCTCTGTTCGAGGACGACCGCTTGCTCGGCTACAACTTCGTGATGGGCGGCGGCATGGGGCACTATATCGGCAAGCACGGAATTACCGTTCCGCGCTTGGCCGTCCCGGTTTGTTTTATTGACCCGGACGACCTGCTGCCGGCAGTGGCCGCCACCGTCGCCCTATTCCGCGACCACGGTGACCGCATCAACCGTAATCACGCCCGTTTTAAGGTTTTGATCCATGAGCACGGTCCAACTTGGGCCAAGACCCGGCTCGAAGAGAGCCTTGGTCACCCACTGGCCGAGCCGCATTCACTGCCACCAATGCAAGTTCCCGACCTGATCGGCTGGCATGCCCAGGGCGACGGCAAATGGTTCCTTGGTGTGCCGGTTATCGGCGGGCTGATTGCCGATGACGAGGCGCATAAGCTGCGAACTGGCCTGCGAGTAGTTATCGATAAATACTGGCCAACTATCGTTCTCACCCCAAACAAGGACATCCTGCTTGGCGATCTGCCGGCCGGGCGCAAGGCGGCGGTTGATGCCGACCTGCGCCGCAACGGTGTGCGCCTCGCCGACGATCTGATTTCGCTTGAGCGAAGCGCGCTGGCTTGCCCGTCATTCCCAACCTGCGGCCACGCCGTCGCCGAAGCAGAGCGTGCAGCCCCGGTTCTAATCGACGCCGTCGCCGAAGCCATGGCCGAGTTCGGGTTGGGCCGAGAACGCCTGAGCCTGCGCATTTCCGGCTGCGGCAACGGCTGCGCCCGCCCCTTTCTTGGCGATATCGGCCTGATTGGCCGCGAACTCGGCAGCTATCAGCTCTTGGTTGGCGGCAACGGCGTCGGAACCCGCCTCAACTGGCCGCTGCTCAATATGGTCAGACCAGAGGAACTTACCAAAGTTCTTTTGCCCCTGTTCGCCCTCTATGCCGCAGAACGCCAGCCCGGCGAACGTTTTGGTACCTTCTGCGACCGCGTTGGCCCCCAGCGCTTGCGCGAGCTTGCTGAAGCCGAGCGCCTGCGCGAGCTTGCTGAAACCACCGAGACGACCACGCCCGTCTAACTTGCCGTCGATTGACTGGACCCAATGATGAGTGATTTGCGACTTGGCTTTGACCTTGACTTCTCCGACCTTTATGAGCAGTCAGGCCTTTCCCGCATCGACCACGCTTTCATTGAACAGCTTGCCGAGACTGACCAGGAGTTGGCCAACCGCCTGCTAGCTGCGCGCGCGGCACCCGACTTGCTTGAAAACGCATGCGAAAGCGAACTGCTTACCGAGATCGCCCCCCACCTTGAGGACTTCATCGCCGAATTGTTCGGCATACTCCTCGAGATGGGGACCATTGCATGCGACATATCCACTCTTGCCCCGCTCTACACGTGCAAGCGTCTGTTTGTTCAGCGACGGGTGACACGGGCATTCAAACCGGAACAGGTGGCGACACTCGACGGTGTGGCGCTGACCGCCGCCCTGGCTACCCGGCTTGACGGCATATCTAACGGTGGAATACCCAACGCTACATTAGATGAGTTGGTATTCGCACGCAATGTTACGAAGTGGCTCCAAGACGAAGGGGCCAACGCCGATGCCCTGGCTTTGGCAGAAAGCTACGCCGCATGGGCGCTATACACCACCAAAGGTCGCGAAAGGCACGGCAGCGGCATTTTATTTCAGGTACCGCACAAGATAGACCACAACAATATGGTGCCGATAGAGACGGTGGATGTCGGCGGCGTCACCATGATGCGAATACCTCACCACCATCAACGACCGCGTCATGGCTTCGACCTTAGCGACTGCGGCACCGACCTTGCCGGTGCTCTAGATCAAGCTAACTACTGCATCTGGTGCCACAAACAGGGCAAGGACAGTTGCTCCAAAGGGCTGCGCGACCGCAAGACCGGCGCCTTCCAGAAAAGTCCCTTCGGCGTCGCCCTGAGCGGCTGCCCGCTCGAGCAAAAAGTATCGGAAATACACACGGCATTGGCCAAAGGTCAGCCGGTGGGCGCCCTCGCCATAGCCATCATCGACAATCCGATGATCGCCGGCACTGGCCATCGCATCTGCAATGACTGCATGAAAGCCTGCATTTACCAGAAGCAGGAGCGCGTGGACATCCCCCAGGCCGAGACCCGTACGTTGAAAACCGTGCTGGATTTGCCTTGGGGTTTTGAAATCTACGGCCTGCTGACCCGCTGGAACCCACTCAATCTGCGTCGCCCGGTGGCCCGCCCCGAATCCGGCTACAAGGTGCTGATTGTCGGCCTTGGTCCCGCTGGCTACACCCTGTCGCACTACCT
>JBAXKX010000116.1:0-8887 GCA_037135115.1 Rhodospirillaceae bacterium | reverse complement strand
CCCCCCGTCACCCCCCCATCTCCTTAACGACGACACCCTAAAGACGCCAGTTGGTTTTCTCCGCCACCCGTTCTATGGTGGGTAAGAGCCTTGAGCATGGAGCGCCCGCGTTGACAGCGTCGGGACAGGAATGTAAGTCAAGGTGTGATTTTTCCCCCGTTCGAGGTTGATCCATGTTCGGCGCCATCGCCCGCAAGATTTTCGGTACCGCTAACTCGCGTTATCTCAAGACCCTGGCCGGCCCGGTGCAGGCTGTTAATGGACGCGAGTCGGCAGTCGCCGCGCTCGGCGACGATGAACTGCGGGGCCGAACCGACTGGCTGCGCCAACGGGTGATCGACGGTGAAACGCTCGACGACATCTTGGTCGACGCCTTTGCCACCGTGCGCGAGGCGGCAAAGCGGACGCTGGGGCAGCGCCATTTCGACGTGCAGTTGATGGGCGGCATGGTCTTGCACGCTGGACGCATATCCGAGATGAAGACTGGCGAAGGCAAGACGCTGGTTGCCACCTTGGCAGTCTATCTAAACGCGCTTGAGGGCAAGGGCGTACACGTTGTTACCGTCAATGACTATCTAGCTCGTCGCGACAGTAGCTGGATGGGCCAAGTTTACCTTTTTTTAGGCATGAGTGTCGGCTGTATTGTCCACGGCCTCGACGATGACGAACGCCGGGCCGCTTATGCCTCCGACATCACTTACGGCACCAACAACGAGTTCGGTTTCGATTATTTGCGAGACAATATGAAGTTCCGCTTGGAGGACATGGTCCAGCGGCCCTTCAATTATGCCATTGTCGATGAGGTCGACTCGATCTTGATTGATGAGGCGCGCACGCCGCTGATTATTTCGGGACCGAGCACCGATTCTTCGGAACTTTACATCGCGGTCAATCGCTTGATTCCACGCATGGAAGATACCGACTTCGAGAAGGACGAAAAGCAGCGATCCGTCAACCTGAGCGAACACGGGCAGGAACGGGTCGAGGCTTGGCTGGGTGAAATTGGCTTGCTCAAGACCGGCAACCTTTATGACATCCACAACATCGCGTTGGTTCATCACACCAATCAGGCTTTGCGGGCGCACAAGTTATTCCAGCGCGACAAAGACTATATCGTCAAAGATGATAAGGTTGTCATAATCGACGAGTTTACCGGCCGTATGATGGAGGGGCGGCGCTACTCTGATGGTCTGCATCAAGCACTGGAAGCCAAGGAAAACGTCTCTATCCAGCGTGAAAACCAGACGCTGGCCTCGATCACCTTCCAGAACTATTTCCGTATCTATCCCAAGCTGGCGGGGATGACCGGAACTGCCATGACCGAGGCGGGGGAATTTGCCGAAATATATAACCTCGAGGTTGTGGAGATTCCCACTAATGTGTCGGTTACGCGGCAGGATTACGATGACGAGGTCTACCGTCGAGCGACCGAGAAGAACACCGCAATCATCGCCTTGATCGAGGAATGTCGGGTTAGGCAGCAGCCCTTGCTGGTCGGCACCATCACCATCGAGAAGTCGGAGGCGCTGGCGGCCGAACTCAAGAAACGCAAGATTCCGCATAATGTGCTTAACGCTCGCTTCCACGAACAGGAAGCCACCATTATCGCCCAGGCGGGGCGGCCGGGCGCTGTCACCATTGCCACCAACATGGCCGGACGCGGCACCGACATTCAGCTCGGCGGCAATCTGGACATGCGCATCCAGCTTGAGCTGAAGGAGGTGACCGACTTGACAGAGCGTCTCCGCCGCATTGAGACGATTCGCCAGGAAATCGCTGAGGCCAGGGAAGTGGTGCTTAAGGCCGGCGGCCTTTATGTGGTCGGTACCGAGCGCCATGAGGCGCGGCGCATCGATAACCAGTTGCGCGGCCGTTCGGGTCGTCAGGGCGACCCCGGCGCGTCTAAGTTCTTTCTCTCGCTCGAAGACGATCTGATGCGCATCTTCGGCTCCGATCGCATGGATGGTATGCTTCAGCGCCTCGGCTTGAAGGAAGGCGAGGCGATCATCCACTCCTGGATCAATAAAGCTTTGGAAAAGGCCCAGCAAAAGGTCGAAGCCCACAATTTCGAAATTCGCAAGAACCTGCTTAAATTTGATAATGTCATGAATGATCAGCGCAAGGTCGTCTATGAACAACGCCGTGAGATCATGGACTTTGTCGATGTTTCCGAGACCATCGCCGAGATGCGTCACGAAGTGATCCATGACATCGTCAGCAAGGCCATCCCTGCCAATACTTATTCAGAGCAGTGGACCCTCAAGGCCATGCATGAAGAGATGCGGCACCTTTTGGCATTATCGCTACCGGTCGAAGACTGGGGTAGGGAAGAGGGTATCGACGAGGAGCGGATAGAAGAACGAGTGCGTAGCGCCTCCGACCGAAAAAT
Organism: Rhodospirillaceae bacterium; assembly: GCA_037135115.1. Taxonomy (GTDB): domain Bacteria; phylum Pseudomonadota; class Alphaproteobacteria; order Azospirillales; family Azospirillaceae; genus BOG-933. The sequence goes on along the minus strand of JBAXKX010000116.1, from coordinate 6,498 downwards.
GGCGGAAAAAGCGGCCAATTACGGCCCCGAGACCATGCGCGCGGTCGAAAAAAGCCTGTTGTTGCAGTTGCTTGACCAAGCATGGAAGGAGCATCTGCTCCAACTAGACCATTTGCGTCAAGGCATCAACCTGCGTGCGTATGGTCAGCGGGATCCTCTTAATGAGTACAAGCGTGAAGCATTCGAGATGTTTGAGCGCATGTTAATACAACTGCGCGTTTCGGTGACTTCCGTGCTGCACCATGTAGAAATTCAACTGGCCCCGTCCGAAGACATTGATACCGTTTTCGGTCGCCGCCCTCAGGAAATGCGCGAAACGCGATTTGACCCGGCGATTGAGCAAGGTATGCCGTTGTCCGAAGGTGACACTCTGGCCGCGCCGGTAAGGCGCATGCCGGTGAGCCATGGCCCGGCCCCTGGCGGCATTGATCCTAACGACCCGGAGACCTGGGGAAAAGTTCAACGCAACGCCTTGTGCCCTTGCGGCTCGGATAGGAAGTTCAAACATTGCCACGGAAGGATGTGAGGGCCACGTATCAAGGCCGGGCTGGAGTGGCCGGACTAGAGTGGATATTCAGGTGGTAGTGGCGTTACTGCTTGGAGTCGGGCTGGGGCTGCTTATGGCGGCAGGGCCGCTGTGGTGGCTTTGGCGGCGTCTGGATAGTGCGCACGGTGCTGTGCTGAATGCGAGCGGCCTATTGGCGGCGGCGCTGGGGACATCGCCCGCCACCGGTTGCTGTTGGCGTGCCGGAGCCGAGGCGGGTGGACCGCTTTTCATCGCTGCCGATTTCGCTCCCCTGCTTGGTGCGACGCCTATCGAACTGCCGGAGGACATTGGTACGGCGCTGGTGGCCGCCGATGCTGTGTTGTTTAATGCCGCCTTTGCTACGCTGCGCCAGGACGGATGCGGCTTTCGGCTGGAGGTGGTGGCGCTGGACGGAATGCGCCGGCTGGTCCTGAGTGGTCAGCGTCACATTGTCCAAACTGGCTATACTCGCAGTGTCCTGGGCACCCTTCGTCACATTATTTTGACCGCCTTTAGCTACATTGTCACTGGCACCCTTCGCTATGCTCTCCAAGGTAGCATTCGCTACGCTCTTCAGGGTTGCATTCGCTACGGGGAACTATATGTTGTGTGGCAGGAAGATGCTACCGTAGTAACGGCGGAGCGGGCGAGGGCCGATGCGGCGTTGGCGGCGCTGTTCGATGCCGTTTATCACCGCGAGGTTCTCCAGGCCGCGTTGGATACTCTGCCGGTGCCCGTGTGGTTGCGTCGTGACGACCTTTCATTGTCATGGTGCAATCGAGCCTATGCCGCAGCCTTCGATGCCGAACCGGAGGCTGTGATCAGGGCTGGTAATGAGCTGGGGGCCGGCAGGGCGCTGGCTATGCGGGTGCGGGCCAGTGGTTCAGGGCTCAGTGAGAGCCGTCGCGTCGTGATCGGCTGCGATCGCCATATGATCGAAGTTACCGAGTCGCCCCTTATCCTGCCTACCCGGAACCCGGTTGCCGTGCCGATACTCGGTTTTGCGGTCAATCGTACCCGCGAAGAGGGCTTGCGTGCAGATCTGGCCCGCCATGTTTCGGCTCACGCTGCGGTGCTTGAACAACTGGGATCGGCAATCGCCGTATTCGGCGCTGATCGCAGGTTGTCGTTCTACAATCAAGCATATATTCGGTTGTGGGGGCTGGACGAGGGCTGGCTGGCCTCGCTACCAAGTTTCGGTGAGGTACTGGAGGAACTGCGTACTCGTCGCCGACTGCCCGAATACGCCAACTTTCTCCAATTCAAGAAAGAGAATGTTGCGCTTTTTACCCAACTTATCGAGCCTCGCGAAGATTTGTTACACTTACCTGATGGGACCACGGTACGAGAACTGGTCGTGCCGCACTCATTCGGTGGCCTGATGTTTGTTCTTGAGGACGTGACGACTACACTGGCCCTCGAGTCATCCTATAATATTCTGATGGCGGTTCAGCGCGAGACCCTAGACAACTTGTCGGAAGCCATCGCCGTGTTCGGCAGCGATGGCCGGCTCAAGCTTTCAAATCCCTCCTACGCCGCTGTCTGGGGGCTTGCGCCCTGCGACCTAGAGGGCGAACCCCACATAGCCACGCTGTTGGAACGGATTCGGCCTTTGGTTGACCTTGGCGGCGATTGGGCTGGGTTCAAAGACGAGATGGTCGCCGCCACCTTGGAGCGTACCGCCCGCAGCGGGCAGCTGGAACGCACCGATGGCTCAATGCTCGACTTTGCCTATGTGCCGCTGCCTGATGGCGCCGTTCTCACCACATATCTGGACGTGACCGACACTGTTCGGGTTGAGCAGGCTTTGCGGGTCCGCAACGCCGCTTTGGACGAGGCCGACCGGCTCAAGACCGAGTTTTTGACCAACGTATCATATCACTTGCGCACGCCGCTCAACTCGATCATGGGCTTCTCCGAGATGCTGTCCAACCAGTATTTCGGGCAACTCAACCCACGTCAGCTTGAATACAGCCGGGCCGTACAAAGCTCGGGTGCCGCCCTGCTGGCGATGATCGACGACATTCGCGACCTTGCTATTATCGAGGCCGGTTACATGATTTTGGAGCGGCGGTCGGTAGATATCGGTGGGCTGTTGGCAGGAGTCGGCAACCTCGCCCAAGAGTGGACCGCCAAGAAAAGCATGCGCCTGGAATTGGATTGCCCGGAGGATATCGGCTCCATTGATGCCGACGAAAAGCGGCTGAAGCAGGCCTTGTTCAATCTGATCAGTAACGCTATTCGGGTCAGCCCCTGGGGCGGCACCATCACACTGGCCGCCCGACGCAGTCCCGACGCCGTTGTCCTGACTGTGCGTGACGCTGGTGCCAGTGTTGTGGTTGGTGGCAATCCTCGACGGATGGAGCGCTTCGAACCGCCATCGCCATTCGGTTCAGGTCGGCGCAACGATAATGCAGGTCTTGGCCTAACCTTGGTAAAAAGCTTTATCGAACTTCATGGTGGCCAAATCGTTGTCGATGGCGCTTCGGGGCAGGGCACTAGCATCCATTGCATCCTGCCTATCGAATTAAACGCCGAGGGTTTGGCGCCCCAACACGCAGCCTGCGGTCTGTCAAGCTAACCACACCTCCCAAAACCATCATCAAGCACCCACCCCACAGCCATGGCACGAGGGGGTGGTGATAAAGACGAATGATCCATCCTCCAGCGTCGTTATTTTCGCCCAAGGCCAGATAAATGTCCGCAGTAGCGGTCGTGAGTATTGCCGCGTGGGTCAAATCCATGCCGGTAACATTGTAATGGCGCTGCTCGGGGGCGAGTATACCGATCTTGTGTCCATTATTGTCGCTGATGGCGAAAGTTGCCCGTTGGGCATCATAGTTGGGGCCCTTGATTGCGGTGACGGACTCTAGCGTCAGTGAATAACCGGCGATGGTGATGGTCTCGCCGGGATGGACCAGCTGGATGCGCTCGGACAGCCAACAGGCCGAACCGGTCATGCCGGCTATGGCGAGGCCGACCCCGGCATGGGCCAGAGTCATGCCCCAGGCGGCGCGGGGCAGGGCGGCGGCACGGGCGAGACTGTCGCGTAATGGTATCTGGAACAGGCGAACCCGTCCGGTCCATTCGGTCAGCGCACCTGCGACCGCCCAGGCGGCGAGCGCAATTCCCACCAGCGCCATTACCGGCCCGTTGTTGCTGCGTATCCATAGCGTCGCAAGCACACAGGCCAAGGCTAAACCCACCATTAGTGCTAGCCTGCCCCGTATTGACGCGAGGTCCGCCCGCTTCCATGCAAGCAAAGGGCCAATGCCCATGGCTACTACCAATGGGATCATCAGCGGTACGAAGGTGGCGTTGAAGAAAGGCGGACCTACCGAAACCTTGCCAGCATTAAGAACATCGAGGAACAGTGGATAAAGCGTGCCGATCAACACGGTCGCGGTGGCGCATGACAGCAGCAAGTTGTTGAGAACCAGTCCGCCTTCGCGCGATATTGGCGCGAACAGTCCGCCCATTTTGAGAGCCGGTGCTCGCAGGGCATAGAGCAGCAGCGAGCCACCGATGGCCAATGACAGCAGGGCCAGGATGAAGACTCCGCGGGCTGGATCGACGGCAAATGAGTGGACCGAACTCAGGATCCCCGAGCGAACGAGGAAGGTTCCCATCAGCGACAGGCTGAAGGTCAGGATAGCCAGCAGGATGGTCCAGCTTTTCAGTGCATCGCGGCGCTCGACTACAATTGCCGAGTGGAGGAGCGCTGTCCCGGCGAGCCATGGCATCAGCGATGCGTTTTCGACCGGATCCCAGAACCACCAGCCGCCCCAGCCAAGAGTATAATAGGCCCACCATGCCCCTAACGCTATGCCCAGTGTTAGCGCCGACCATGCCGCCAGCGTCCAGGGGCGCACCCAACGCGCCCAGGAGGGGTCGACCCGGCCTTCGATCAGCGCAGCGATCGCAAACGAGAAAGCCATCGAGAAACCGACATAACCCAGGTAGAGAAACGGCGGATGGAAGGCTAGCCCAGGATCCTGGAGCATCGGGTTGAGGTCGTTGCCATTGATTGGTGCCGGATCGACGCGCAGAAACGGGTCGGAGGTGGCCAGGATGAATAGCAGGAAGCCTGATCCGATCATCGCCTGCACCGCCAGTACGCGGGCCTTTAAGGTCGGCGGCAGCGACCGACCAAACGCCGCTAGCGCCGCTCCGAACAAGGCGAGAATCGTTACCCAAAGCAGCATCGAGCCCTCGTGATTGCCCCAAACGCCGCTGATCTTATAAAGCAGCGGCTTGGTCGAGTGACTGTTCTGAACGACATTGAGGACGCTGAAATCTGATGCGACATAAGCGCTGGTTAGGGCGGCTAAGGCGATTGAGATCAGCCCAAGTTGAGCCAACGCCGCCGGTCCGGCCACGTCCATCCACGCGGAATCGTTGCGGGCGGCGCCGATAATCGGCAGGGTGGCCTGGACCAGCGCCACGAACAGCGCCAGCACCAAGGCGTAATGGCCAAGCTCAGGGAGCATTTTTTTGCACCTCGGCCGGATTTACCGTATTCGATTTTACTGTATTTGATTTTACCAGAGTCGTAACGGCGTGCTGGCCGCTTTCGGGTTGGCCCGCGCGTTTGAGTGCGTCGGCGACTTCGGGCGGCATGTAATTTTCGTCGTGTTTGGCCAAGACCTCGCGGGCCTCGAACAAACCGTCGGGGCTCAGTCGGCCTTCGGCCACCACTCCCTGGCCCTCGCGGAATAGGTCGGGCAGCAGCCCGGTATAGGTTACCGCAACCTTGTTCTTGTTATCTGTGACCGCGAAGCGGACGGTTGTACCGTTGGGCTGGCGTACGACGCTACCCCTTTCCACCAAGCCGCCGAGTCTGATCGAGCGATTACCTGGTGGGCGCTCCTTAATATCGGTCGGGCTATTGAAGAAAACTATATTATCCTGAAATGCAGCCAGAACTAGCGCCGTTGCGGTAGCAATACCGAGTATGGCGAGCAGTAATACATAAAGTCTGCGTTTTTTTTTGGCGGTCATTTGCCATCGCTTTCGCCGGTTGCAGCGGTAGCTGCTGCGCCAGTTGCTCCAGTTGCGGCGGGAGTCTTGCCGTTGCGGGCCACGCGCGATGGTCGGGCGGCTTCCAGCGTCCTGACTATCGCCTCGCGACGACGCAGCCCGCGCAGCGTGGTAACTAGCATCCAGACCAACACCAGCGCAGTGACGCCATAAGCCGGCCACACATAAGCGGCATAGCCGCCCATTACGAAATATTCCGTCATGGATCCTACGAAAGTTTGATTCCCCAGTGTGACGACTAGGAATGTGTGACGACAAAGGGCACCACTGTCACGTATGACGATATTGGCGCATTTTCACCGGGCGTCCAGCCCAATTTTAGCGGAACGGCCTTGATTAATATCTGGCGCGATACTTTTCAGGTGCCCATACTTTTCACGTGACGATGCCGCCCAGGTCAAGTAGCTTGGATGGAAGTGGCTGGCTTAATCGATGCTGGCCCATGATCAGGTTTTACGCCCATGATCTGGCTTTCAGCGCTTGCCATTGTCGCCACCGTTTCTGGTATCACCATCAGTGTGGTGGTGTTGCTGGCGGTGCGGGCTTTAAAGCGCGCCCTTAACATGGGCACCGAACGTCAAGCTCAACTGCTTCGCCGTCTCATTGAAACTTTGGCGACGCTGACACAGCAACAGCAAAGCGCCCAGACCAGTATTCGTATGTTAGCCGACGATAACCGCCGCCTTCGGAGGGAACTGGCGTCACTGTGTGACTTGATTGGAGGCGACGAGCATGATTCGGAACCAGATCATGACTATGAAGAATACAATAAATGTAATGTAGATGAAGATGATGATGGTGCTGTTGCCAGGACGCCAGGTGTCCCGCGCTTTCTGAACTAGAAAATTTCGCTTCATGTAATATCAATTCTTGATGGATGGTTGTTAATATGGGTTTTTCCAATGTTGGCTTAGCTGTCATCAGTGCTAAAT